>CAUSYJ010000270.1:0-2547 GCA_963535845.1 uncultured Alloprevotella sp. | reverse complement strand
CAAAAGTGTGCGGATTCCTTGCAGAATAAAATGCCATTTGCGTGGTGTAAGGTCGTTCATTTGAATCTTACAGAACGTGACATAAAGCATCAAAAAGATGTTGATGGGGAGCACCATTACCAGCTTTGGCCCGATGAAATCACCGAAAGGAGTCAATACTTCAATATGGGTGAAGAGCAAATATACCAGACTCCCGAAAACGATGGAGCATAATAGTGTCCATTGTTTGATAAATTTAATGATGCGCATGAATTGAATTTTGTGTCATTAAATCACTGCTTTTGTTTTCTTTTTACGGCAAGAGATAACCTTATCTCATGTTGATGGTTGCATGTCTAACCAGTAGTGTATATATAAGATATGTGCAAAGGTAGTTGATTTTTTATGAAATTGTGTTGTAAGTTTTGAAGAATTATGGTAAGCAGAATGGGAGAATGAATTATTGTTGATAATCATCGTGTTAGTAATCTGTGCCGTTTTATGGTGTAAAGGCTATTGAATTACCGAATGAAATGATAGGAATGATGACGCAAAATGAGTGATTTTAGAAAATGAACGCAATAGAAATAAAATGTGTCGAATTGCATGCGGTAATAAAAGGTTGTGCGAATGATGTGGTGTCGGATTTGTAGAAGAGATTAGATTTATATTGGAATATGGGGGGATTGTAGTGCAACTTTGTTGTGTTTTATATCAAATTTGTTGATGGTAATTATTGGGATACTTGTGGATGAGTGTGGATTTTGCATGCAGTTTGTATGTGTTAAGAACTCGCTGGCTTTCAAAGAAAAACGAGATTTTATTTGGAATTTTAGGAAAATAGATGTAATTTTGCACCCGCTAATAGTGGATTCTGTCTATAAAAAAGGCGTAACCACTTGAAGATGAGTTTCATATAAACAATTTAATAAAAACAAACAAACATGATTATTGTACCCGTAAAAGATGGTGAAAACATCGAAAGAGCTTTAAAAAAGTTCAAGAGAAAATTCGAAAAGACAGGTGTTGTTAAAGAGCTTCGTGCTCGTCAGCAGTACAACAAGCCTTCTGTTTTGAAGAGACTCAAGATGGAACACGCTGTCTATGTACAGAAACTGCGTACTAACGAGGAATAAAACTCGTTAAAAAATTTGGTAGTTTGAATTTAATTCCGTAAATTCGTTGCCGTAAACATATATGCCAGCGGCGCTTTTATGATGATTAATGAGTTTCTAAACTATCTGAAGTTTGAGCGTAATCGCTCTGATTTGACGATAAAGAATTACGGAGAAGACCTACGGGCTTTTAAGGAATTCTATGGGAACTTAGAAGGTTGTCACTCTTGGAAGTCGGTTGATTCGGATATTATCCGCGACTGGATGGAGAGCATGATGGATAAAGGGAATAATGCAACTTCAATCAATCGGAGGTTGAGTGCGTTGCGTTCTTTCTATCGTTTTGCTCTTGCAAGGAAGTTGGTTGATAAAGATCCGGTACATGGTGTCACGGGGCCAAAGAAGGGTAGACCTTTACCTCAGTTCTTGAAAGAGAATGAAATGGATAGGTTGCTCGATGCAGATAGTTGGACGGAGAGTTTTGAGGATGTGCGTGATCGCATGGTAATCATGACTTTCTATGAAACAGGAATCCGACTTTCTGAACTGATAGGACTGGATGATAGCATGGTGGATTTTTCGAATCGACAGTTGAAAGTGACGGGAAAGAGGAATAAACAGCGTGTGATTCCCTTTGGGGAGGAACTCTTGGCGACGCTTCGTGATTATATGAAGTGTCGTGATAAAGAAGTGAATCGGCAGTCTGAAGCCTTGTTTGTTTCAGCAAAAGGGCAGCGAATGACTTCGAGTCAAGTGAGGGAAGCCGTAAAAAAAAATCTTTCAAAGGTTTGTACACTGAAGAAAAGAACGCCTCATGTGCTGCGACATACGTTTGCAACAGCAATGCTTAATAACAAAGCTGGGATTGAAAGTGTAAAGAAGTTGCTCGGTCATGAGAGTCTGTCAACGACAGAAATCTATACACATACAACTTTTGAGCAGCTTAAACGCGAATATTATAGTGCCCATCCTCGGGCTTAATCCTTAAAAACGGAGTTAACTATGGAACTAAAAATTCAGTCGATTCACTTCGACGCTACCGAAAAGTTACAGGCGTTTATTGAAAAGAAAATCGCCAAGTTAGAAAAGAATTACGAAGATATACAGAAAGTAGAGGTGCAGTTAAAAGTAGTCAAGCCTGCCACCGCCCTCAACAAAGAAGCCAGCATTACGGTTTCTGTTCCAGGACAAAAGCTCTTTGTTGCAAAGACCTGTGATACATTTGAGGAAGGAATTGATGAAGCAGTAGATTCAATGAAGGTGCAGTTGACTAAATTCAAGGAAAAAATCCGCAATCATTGAAAAAACTGATTAAAAGTTTTGGTGATTAAAAAATAAATCGTATCTTTGCAGCCGTTTTAGAACACGTCCTAGTAAAGTCGTATCGGCTGCATGGATTTGCCTCTTTAGCTCAGTTGGCCAGAGCACGTGATTTGTAATCTCGGGGTCGTTG
>CAUSYJ010000269.1:0-2551 GCA_963535845.1 uncultured Alloprevotella sp. | reverse complement strand
TGCCGGCACAAAGCGCGAGCAATGCACTGACGAATTGCTTGTTCATGGCTATAATGATGAATTGATGTTTGAAATGATGGGGGAAACGAGTTGCGTCCCCGCGCTTTTTCGCGTCAACGCCCCTTGTTTGCAACGCAAGGGGCGTTGCTGCGCGTTTAGAGTCGGATCGATGCCGTGAATTCCACGGTGAGCGGACGGAGATAGCTGCCTGTCATGAGCGTATTCTTGTATTGTGCGGCCTCAGCCTTGGTGACTAATTCCGCACCGGCGATACTTCCTTTCGCACCGGTCTGGTTTAGGAAGTTCACCACGGTGCATCCCAGCGCAAGGCGGGGGTTGACCTGCCAATTGACGCCGCCGAAACTTTCCCAATAGCCGTTGAAGTAATAGGCTTCGTTGATGTTGGCGTAGCGTTTGCCCTGATAACGGAAGCTGGCCCAGACTTTCAAATCGGGCGTGACCATGTAAGCCGGATCCAGTTCGACAATATATTGCGGAATCTCCGCTACGATGTTGCCCGTTGCGTTGATTTGGCCCACATAGCCGTCGGAAAACTTGATCGACGTCTCATATTTCTTATAAGTGGGGCGCTGGTAAGTGAAAAGCGCGTGGAAGGTGAAGCCCTTTGCAGGAGTGGCCACAACATCGGTGGTCCAACCCACGGTTTGAATGTCGTAAGTGAGCGGCGCCGCCATGATTTCGCTACCGTGCTGGAGGTTGAGCGTCGAATTGTTGTTGGTTTTCGAAATGTAAGACACCAAAGAAGTGAGACTCAACCAGCCGTTGTTGTAGTAAACTCCGGCGCGACCGAGAGGCACCACGACCTTTCCGGTGTTGGGCAGGGTGGCCGGCGCGAAATTCTCGAAGCGGGGGCGCTGCACGATGTAAGTAAAGTCGCCGGTAAGGCCGAAATGCGGATTGACTTTGTAGGTGGCAGCAGCCGTGAAATCGTAGTTGAACCAATTGTAGTCCAGGTGGGTCGGCGCAATCTTGGTGCCATCGGCCGCAATGGCGCCGAGATGATAGTCGGCAAAGCGGCCCACGTAGTCACCGGCAGCGTTGCGCACGGCCAAATTCTCGCCGTTGAGGCTCTGCCACTCGAGGCGCGCTCCGTAATAGAGGTTGAGTTGCGAGGTCACATCCCAATCGTGCGTGGCATAAAGCGCCAATTTGTTTTCGTGCCCCTTGTAGTATTCGGAGGCATTCTTGTTGTAATCGTAGAAATACGTGCTGCGTTTGTTCCGATCGAAGAGACGTAAGGCATAACTTCCGTCCTCGGGCACGCTCTGATCGTACATGGTTGTGTTGGAAGCATAGTCCACTTTGTAGAACCACTCGTTCAAACCAACACGCACCACCGAGTTAGCGAACTGCTTTGCGAGCTCTGTCGTGGTGAGCCACTCGTCAATGTCGCCGGCATTGAGGCACGACATGCGCGTTTGCACGTAGCGTCCGCCGTAAGCCTGCAAGCTACCGTCCACACCTCGCTGTGCATAGTCGTAAAGTGCGTTGCCCGCCGCGTCTTTCGCCTGGGCTTCGAGCAGCGACATGGGCGTCTGATAGACCATAGCTCCGCGCGCATGATCATAGCGTGTGGAGAATTTCCACGTCAGTCCGTTGTCCCACTTGTATTGATTGGTGAGCAGAAATTCATTCGAGTAGTTTTTGGCCGCATCGTAGAAAGATGTCTGGCGCAATTCGCCTGTTCTCATGTCGCGATAGGTCATATCGGCGTCAACAGGGAGATAGGAGGTGGTGCCCAGGCGGAATTTTCCGAATTCCTTCACGCTGCCGTCGCCAACATAGATGAAGGGAGCCGATTGCGTCGCGAAACTGTAGACGGGATGGCTTTTCGAATAGCGATACATCGCCGTGAGTTCACCGCGATTGCCGTCATAGCGTTTGGTGATCGCCGCTTTGTAGATTTGCGTACGGTCTTGATTGCGACTCGACTTGATATCGAAAGTGCCGGGATCGAAGTCTTGGTACATGTTGGCGCTGTAATACCAGCCTTTGCCCATTCCTCCGTTGAGATTGAGCGAATACTCGTTCAGTCCAAAGTGATTGGCTTTGTAATCGAGCCTTCCGTGAAATCCTTCTTGGCCGAGCTGGGTGAAAGAGTTGACGGCGTAACCGATGTTGCCCGTGGTAATGGCCGTTTCTGAGATCTTCAGCAAACCAACATGCGAAAGACTGGCGTCGGAACGCCAATTGGCATTGACGCTGTGCGGGTTGGTCGCGTAGGTGACGGGGAGTCCGTTCTCGAGCACGTTGACATCGGCCGAGGGCAAGCCGATTTGAATTTCGCGCGGGCCGTTGGCGCTGGCCGCATTGAGCATCACGTTGCGATTCTTCTCTTCTTTCTGCGAAGACTTGGCATCCTGTGCATGTGCGATGGAGGCAAAGAGAGCCAAAGCGAGCACTGCGCTGAGGCGAGCGGCGAGGAAAGTAGTCTTCTTCATGAGGTGTATTGCTTGAATGGGAACTTGCGGGTTTTGATGCCGCAAATATAAGTCGACTTTGCAAGTCATTTGTGACTTCATCTCCCAAG
>CAUSYJ010000268.1:0-2554 GCA_963535845.1 uncultured Alloprevotella sp. | reverse complement strand
GATGTGCTCTGAATCTGCTATATATATACGAGGAATGCCAAATCGAGCAAACTGATTATAAAGATTCCTATCAGTTTGTACCACAAACGGCATAGTAAAATGATGAAGTTTCCAGTAGTGAATTATCTCTTCCTCAGACTGATATTCCCCTTTAAAATCACGACTGACACACACGAGCTGAAGGTCATGAAGATGGTGGGCATAAAACTTTTGTATCACAGGTAATTCGTTCTTACAGTCGGAACAATTCGTATTAAAAAATACCATAACAAAAGGTTTCTCTTTACCTTCGCAAGAATTTATCACATCATCTTCCAGCATGGATAAAGAAAAAAGAGGAAGTATGTCCCCTTCTTTCAGAACTTCACCAGTATCACGATCTATAGAATCACCAAGAGCGAAAGAAATGCCTGAAAAGGACATAATTGCTATAAAGAGCACTGCTAATAATCGATTCATAAAGTTTCAAATATATAGACTTTCATACAATCTGGCTACGCTATTTCGTAGCAAATGTAATAGAAAGTCTGTAACGGACAAAACAAAAACCCTGAATTTCCTTTGCAATCTCTAGGCTTTACCGTACTTTTGTGTTTGTAACAATGATAACATTTCAATGAAGGAAGTACACTTATTTTATGCTCCAGATATCGAACAGACGCAAGAACTCCCTATTGAAGAAGCAGTACATGCCATTCGAGTTCTGCGTCTGAAAGAAGGAGAAGAGCTACTCATCACTGATGGTAAAGGAACTTTCTACGATGCAGAGCTTTCGCTTGCATCTCAAAAACATTGCAAAATCAAAATCATTAATGCCTATCCTGAAAAAAAACTTTGGAAAGGAGGCATACACTTAGTTGTAGCTCCGACCAAGAGTATTGATCGCATAGAATGGCTGGTAGAAAAGGCAACAGAAATAGGTGTAGACAAAATTTCCTTCCTAAACTGCGACAATTCGGAGCGACATATTATCAAGTCCGAACGCATTGAAAAGATTGTTATTGCTGCAATGAAACAGAGCCATAAAGCAACAAAGCCTGTGATTGAAGAAATGATGAACTTTGATAAGTTTATCAAAAAACCGTTCAAAGGACAACGTTTTATTGCTCACTGTTATCTTGAATCAGATATAAGCAAATCTACAGAAAAACCTTTCCTGGGCGAAATTGTTAATAGCGAGGAAGACACACAAGTCCTTATCGGCCCAGAAGGCGACTTCAGTATTGATGAAGTAAGAAAGGCGATCAATGCAGGTTTCCAATCTATTTCGCTGGGAGAAAGTCGGTTACGAACAGAAACTGCCGCCCTTGTTGCCGTACACCTTATGTATTTAGCAAAAAGATTATGAAAAAGCCATCTAAAGAACTCTTCACGCACATTTTCTTACCTTTTGTTGCGTTAGCTATCGTTGTTGTCGGAATCTACTACTGCTTCTTTGCTCCAAAATCCTATGAAGATTGTATTCCCGATGAGGCCAAAGCCGTTGTACAAATAGAAACTCAAAAAGCGCAAGAGATTGTATCTTCTCTTGCAGAGTATTGGGGAATCCAAGCAAGTGGGATAAACCTCACTAAGCCTTTGTATGCTTTTATCACACCTAATGAATACATTGGCTTTGTTGCGCAAGTGAAAAATGAGCAGGAGATTGCAGCAAACATTCAGCGCTTATTTAAGGAACACAAATGCATGGCGCCAAGAAAAAATAATGACTTAAACTGGACATGGCTCAACGCGGGCTGGCAAATGGCGTGGAATAGTCAGACCTTAATAATACTCGGTCCCGGAACTATCCAAGAGCAAGATATGCTCACACAGACTATTTCGAAACTCTTTGATTTTCGAAGTAGCGATAGTTTTATTCATACAGATAAGTACACTACAATGAATCAGCAGGAAGGAGACATCAAAATCTTCTCTACCCTTGATGCATTCCCCACTCCTTTCAACCTTCTATTCCGACTTGATGTACCTTCGGATATAGATCCCACAGCCTTCAACCTTTTTGCTGGCGTACACTTAGGCAAGACTACACAAATGATTGGAGAGATAACTTGTGATGAAAAAGAAACACTAGCAGCTTATGAAGCTTTTGAGCGCCAGAATTTGCCTATTTCTCAAGTGCATCCTAGCTATATTTCAGAAAACAGCCTTTTCTTCCTCGCCTCTTGGACAAAAGGAAATCACCTATTTGAGCTTTTGCGACAAGATGCTACATTCAACCAAGTATTACAGGGACTAAATCGAACGATCGAAGCAAATTCTCTGTTGCAAAACATCAATGGCAATACATCCTTACTCATTACGCATCTTAGCAAAGACATGACACCGACCTTCTCTTTACAAGCGGAAACCAGCAATAAGAACTTGATGACTAATGCCGCCTCTTGGATTGAAAAGGCTAAGCAACAAAATGGTGTAACGCTCACAAAAACAGGAAACACCTATTGTTTAAAGTCAAAGGAAAAAGAACTTTTCTTTGGACAAAATAAAAATCTATTATTCTTCAAATCCAATCACTCAATTGATTCAGATAAAGGAAAAGACATAGCAAATG
>CAUSYJ010000267.1:0-2555 GCA_963535845.1 uncultured Alloprevotella sp. | reverse complement strand
ATTACCATTTCTGCTACCTACAAGCAGCGCATGTTTAGGCTCGTAGCGGTTGTCAGCATTTGCTTCTGCGTAACTACCATCGCACGCCAACAGTGCCATCGGCGTAACTGGGCAACTTACTTTTCCCTCTACCATACCACGTATGCCGCCAATATAGATAAGGTGCTTAGACGCCGTGTCGAAATAAACGCGAAGCATATCCATGGGGTTGGTTATCAAACTGCAAGAGAGGTCAGCAATTTTTGCACCTGCGGGCAACTGATGACGACGTTTCCCCACAACAAAACGACGTTCGGGTGTCATAAGATAATCTTTCCCGTTACCGGTGAAATAAACACTTCCGCCCTCTGCGCCCCAAAGTCGGTTTTGCATACCGAAAGGTACAAAGGCGTGATTCGGTGAAAAATCGGTTGCCGTTCCGTCGTAGTCAATCTTGCTTAACACGCTCATTGTACTGGCATTCAAAGCATAGATGCGTCGCGGAGAATCGGTACTTACGATGACTTCAAGACCTCCCGTATCGTCAATATTATTCGGGTTGGTGATACACTCGCCTGTCCAGCAAAGTGCTAATGGCGTTTTACCTAACGAAAGTGTTGGATTGCTCTCTGCAAAAACATTGCGCACAGTAGGAGCTTCTTGTACATCGAGAGATTTGTACGCAAGCATGGCGCCGTCTTTTCCCTCGGTAAAGAGCAGTAAGCCTTGGTCGTAACCGGAATATACATAAAATGTAAAGTCGGCAAACTTAGCCGTTTGATCTTCGGCAATAACTTTCAGCGTCCCCGTGTGTTTGCCCAAAGTTGTGCATTCATAATCGAGCGTATCTGCCGTGCTCACCTTGTTGTTGTCAATAATCCACTCATAGGTGGTTGTCTGCTTTGTTCCTTCCGAGAAGTTAAGCACTGGCTTAAGCTTCAAATGCGCATTCTGCTTTATGCTGTATGCTTTTTCTATTCCCGTCACAGCAACAAGTTTTGCAGTAGGAGTTTCGACATTGTTAGGTTCTTTATCGCTACATGCCGCGAAAAGTGCTATTAGAAGCGGCAAGGCATAAAGGAAATTGTAAATTTTCTTCATTTTTATATTGTTATTTTGAATTATATTTCACACGTCTTTTATTTTGATTCTAAGTTTGAAATTACACCTCCCAATGCACATCGGGGAAGTTGACGCCCTCCTGTGGATGAGCCTCAAAATACGCCTTCACTTTTTTGAAAATGCGCAGGTATTCGTATTTGCGCTCGTTCATCTCTTTTTGAGTGACAGGCGAGCCGTTCCACTCGATAAACTTTTGATACTTTTTCTTGTCATATTCTCTCAACCAATAATGATGGGAGGCAATTCGGCCTTTTCGCTGATGCCTATTGCCAACACATAAAGACTATCTTCGTTCAGATTTCTACGAAGTATGTTTATGCGGAGCGTGTCGCTTGTTGCTTCGGCAGGTAATATCCGCTCGGTGGAGAATGGTTGGAAATGCACACCTGCTTTTGCTGTTGTTACCGTATCTATCACCTTCAAACGATAGCTTCTTGGTGATGTACTCGCCGAACCAACTGCTGTTAAGGGGATGCGTATCACCGTATCGGCGACGGAATAGGGTAAACTACCCATAGCGAGACGATAAGAAGCACGTTCAAAACTGATTCCCGATGCGCCTCGAAAAGAAAAGCTTTCATCCTGCGTGCACGAACAAGCACTCAATGCCAACATAGCGTACAGGCACAAATGACAAATTATAGTGTATGCTTTTTTCATTGCGGTTCGTATTTTCTTCTTCAGTCTTTATTTTCTTCACTCTGAGGCAGCGGCAGTATGTAAGTTGCATCATTAGGCTCAAACACTTTACTATTGAGCCCCTCCATCGGCATTTCAAAGCGTTTGTAAGTAAAGAAGATCTGCCCCTCTCCCCAGTATTCTTTCTTTATTTCATCCACAAGCACTTGGCGAAAACGTTCTGGTGTAGCAATTTCTGAAAATGAAAGAGGCTGCAATCCGCGAGCGGTAATCACAGTGTTGAGTGCATCGAGAGAGGCGTTACGGTCAGTATCGTACAATGCTTCAGCCAGGATATAGTACATCTCGGGCAATCGTATCATATTTATTCCCGGTATTCTGCCCATCTGCCACTCTTGCGTCTCTTCATAATTTTTGTCGTACAGCTTGGTGAAAGCCACAATTGGCCGTCCCCAATTGGTTTGTGTGAAGTATGCCTGAAAACGATAATCGTTGTTGGTGGGTGTAAATGTAGACGTACTGAACAGACGTTTGTAATTATTTCGCACCATATTACAGGTGGCGGTACTACGTGCTGGATAGAACGCTTGCCGAACATCGAGATAAGCTTTTGGTGCATTGAGCACCCAAACACATTCACTCGTGGCGGCATACCCCATAAAGAGTTGCAACACTTTCTCTTCTTTCACCATCCGGTAAGGCCCTTCCGTCACCTCTTTTGCGTACTTGGCAGCTTCGCTCTTGTTTCCTGCCCAAATATATACTCGTGCTTTAAGGGCCTTTATCGCATAACGACTGACATACATTTCAGCAGG
>CAUSYJ010000266.1:0-2559 GCA_963535845.1 uncultured Alloprevotella sp. | reverse complement strand
CTCCTCCCTCTCTCAACGAGTGAGAAAAAAACGACATTTCTGCAACGAGAGAAGCAGCCAGAAAGAAGACTAATATTTCGGTAAGATTTTTATACTATTTTTTCAATGGTCTTAGATTGTCAAAGAACGCTTCGGAACGGGATATTGCTTCGTTCACACCACAAAGATACAACATTCTCCCTACTCTCTCCAAACATTTCCCCTCCCTTTTTCCCTTCTTTCTTCCCTCCCCGTCAGCCTCCTTATTGCGCCCGCCAACAGCCTTATTCTATCCCCCGACACCCTTATTCCGTCAGCCACCACAATAAGAATATTTTTCATAAAAGGAAAGGTGTGGGAGTTATATTCTTGAAACTTTTCTTGTGCCATTTTCAGAGAAGAAAAGCAACTTCTCCGTATATTTGCAAAAAGAAAGGCCTGCTTGAATTATCGGCAGAAAATACATAAACGACTAAAAACAAACAACTAAAAAACATTCACTCACATGAATAAAAACCTCTTTTTGATGCTCCTGCTCGTGATAGGATTAGTTTCCTGCTCGGAAGAAAACAGCAATGGAGTTCAAGGCGTTCCGTTCCAAGAGAGGGAGAACGGAAAATGGAGTATGATTTCTACGGACAACGGAGAAGTGATTTTTTCCAATGAATTTAAAACCCCAATCACCATGGCCGTTGAGGGCCGCTTCATGACAAAAAACGGAAAAGATTTGTGGGAAATTTACACGGCCGAGAAGAAGCCAAAGAAGATAGGCAAAGAGTATGTGTGGGCCACGTGTTTCCATGATGGCCGCGCTTTAGTGACAGAGCCTAACAAGCCTGTATCCATCATCGACAAGGAGGGGCAGACCGTAAAAGTGCTCGACAAAATCGACAATCAGATTGTGATAGGCGTAGAAGATTTTTCGGAGGGCTACGCAGTCTATAAAACAGCGGGGGACTATTGTGGTGTGATCAATGCGGACGGAAAGTCGGTGATCCCAGCAAAGTATTGCAATATATACAACTGTAGCGATGGAAAATTTGTTGCCATCGACAAGAAATATGAAAAGAACTTTCGAGGTGAAGACGATTCAGATTATTTTTTCACGGTTCTAAACACTTCGGGGAAAAAGCTCTGCGACATACAAAGGTCCAAATATGAATGGATTGGAGGATTTTTTCAGAGCGGCCTGTTGGAAGTTTCTGTGAAAAGAAATGGTAAAGAATGCTGGGGACTCATCAATGAGAAAGGAGAAGAGGTAGTGAGACCCACTGAAAAGATTCAAGGTATCGAAGACATCCAGGGGGACAAATTTGTTTACAAACACGACGAGAAATATGGGCTTATGAACTTGAAGGGAGAAACCCTTCTTCGCCCTAAATATGATCTTCTAAGATTAGATGGCGACAATCTAATGGCCAGCATAGACACGGGAAAAGAGGAAGAAGAATACAGCTACAGTTTTATTAACGAAAAAGGGGAAAAACTTTTCAATAAAGAATTTCCTGAAGCCTTCACTTTCCGCTATTTTGGAGGGAAGTACACCGTTGTGATGATAGCTGACAACAAGTTTGCTCTCATCGACAAGGAGGGGAAAGCCGCGGAAAAGCAACCCAAAATGTGGGATGTAAACTTTAATACAGGGGATAGCCACATACAGAGCGATTCCATGGACATTGATGCCTTTATGGTCGCATTGGGTATTATCCCCAATGGGGTTGACGGACTTACATTCAACACCCCTGTTCAAAAGATTGTGGCTCATTATGCGAAAAATTCTGACAAAGGCGATGCAGAACACCCGGGCACAGATCCCTACTGGTACGATGTGATGGAGGAGTTGAACTACACAAAAGTGTTTAACTCTATCCCCGTGACCATCAGCATCAGTTTCCCTTCTGAAATCAGCCAGCGAATCTACACCGCAGAAGAAATTGATGAAGAAAACGAAACGTACGAAGGAAGTTCTACGAGCTATGTCTTCAACGACATCAAACCCTCTTCCTTTAGTTTCGACATAAATCTCTCCAGCGTCAAACAAAACAAGTTGATATATCTCTACCAAAAAATATGCGCTAAATTCAAGCAGATGGGGCGCATAGTGAAAGAGAACTCCAATGCCACTATCTTTACCATGAACAATGGTTGCACGGCAATTATCGTGAAAGACGAAGAAGGCATCTCTGCCACTTGGGGAAAGAACATCGACCTCTCAAGATTCGACACGGTTAAATACTAAAAAAAGAAAAGGCAGCCTCATATCTGATTAAAACATTTTCCAGACAGCAATAATATCCATACAATAGAGAAGAAATGTCAACATAACCCCAATTCGGTTTAAGGTTACCTCTTTTTTTACTCAGCTTATAGTCCACAACGATTCTTTCGACCTTGTTGTAGGCCGAAGATTCATTGTTTCACGCAGGTAGGTTTAGAAAAGTGTGAGCTGCCTCACTTCTGCTTCCCCCTCCATCTCAAACTCCATATTGATAGAGGGTTTTGTATCGTAGAAAGCATAAGCTGCTATGCCAGCTAAAAGGTTAACGATGAAATTAGAGATACTTCTATGGCGCGTGTGAA
>CAUSYJ010000265.1:0-2579 GCA_963535845.1 uncultured Alloprevotella sp. | reverse complement strand
CTCGAAAGACTGCCAATAAAAATAAAACAAAAGATGGTAATGTTAATCTCAAGTCTGTCTTCAGCCCTGAGGACGGATGGAAAGAACTGCTGCGTGGGGAAAAGCTGAAGTTCATATTGGGTTTGATTACCTTTGCTTTGGCGTTGTATATGTTCCTATGCTTTACTTCATTTTTTTATACTGCAAGCGTTGATCAAACACAGCTGGAAAATAATATAGGCAATCAACAGTTTGTTAACTACGGAGGAAAAATTGGTGCATACATAGCAAATTATTTTTTCAACGAGGCCTTTGGAGTGTGTTCCTATTTTTTACCCATCTTTATGATTGGGCTGAGTTTGAAGTTCATGGATACATATGGGATTCGTCTTCGCAAATGGTTTGTAAACTGTTCGGTACTTATGATTTGGGGTTCCGTTGTACTAACTCTTCTTTCTTCTAAAGAGTTTCTCAACGTTTTTCCAGAGAAACTTATGAAGATCCCTTTCCAGCCAGATTGGGGAGGAGGGCATGGCTATCTTGTTTGTCAATATCTCACAAGTAACATAGGATTGATAGGAACTATCATTTTGATGATAGTGATAGGTATTCTCTATTTGATTTACTTTTCAGGCCAAACTATAGAATTTATTCGCTTGCTCTTTAATCCGTCTAAATATAGAGCAGAGCACTCTGTAGCAAACGAAGTTGTAAAAGATGATGAAGGAAACGATGAAGACTTTCACGGCGATCTGCCTGATTTAGACGCTAATAATGGTGCTGAAAATGAAGGTGATGAAGGTGATGAAGAAACGATTGAAGATGAAACAGATAAGCCACTAGATCTTACGGACGAAAATCAGAAAGATGAAGAGCTGAATGGCGTGGCTACTACAATTGATTTAGGTGATTCTGAAACTGAAGTTACTTCCATTGCTGTTACTCCCTCTGTAGATGCATTATCTGTGATTGATGCAGATATGAATAAAGAGCTGGAAGTAACAAAGGCAGAAGATCCAGAGAAAGGTGCTAGTACTAAGACCGTTGCTTCTCCGTTAGAAGTGCTAGGTCCATATGATCCACGTAAGGATTTAGAACATTATAAGTTCCCCACTCTCTCCTTGTTAAAAAAGTATGAGAATGAAGGTCCAAGTATCGATATGGAAGAACAAAAAAGTAACAAGGATCGTATTGTTACAGTTCTTCATGATTTTGGAGTGGAGATTACTAATATCAAAGCAACAATTGGTCCAACAATTACGCTCTATGAAGTTACGCCAGCTCCAGGTGTACGCATCAGCAAGATCCGTAATTTGGGAGATGATATAGCTCTGAATCTTTCAGCAGAAGGAGTTCGTATTATTGCTCCTATGCCAGGAAAGGGAACAATAGGTATTGAAGTTCCAAATCGAAATAAGAAGATTGTTTCAATGGAAAGTATCTTGAATACAAAAAAATTCAAGGAAGCTGACTTTGCTCTCCCTATTGCGCTTGGTAAAACTATTACTAACGATGTTTATATGGTGGATTTAGCCAAGATGCCTCACTTGTTAGTAGCTGGTGCTACCGGACAAGGAAAGTCTGTTGGCTTGAACGCTATTGTCACTTCTTTGCTCTACAAGAAGCATCCTGCTGAGTTAAAGTTTGTTATCATCGACCCTAAGAAAGTAGAGTTTAGCATTTATGCCCCCATAGAGAAACATTTCTTAGCTAAAGTTCCAGATAATGAAGAACCGATTATCACTGATGTAAGGAAAGTCATTGAAACCCTGAAGAGTCTTTGCGTTGTTATGGATCATCGCTATGATTTACTAAAGAAAGCGCGAGTTCGTAACATAAAAGAGTATAACGAGAAGTTTATCAATCGTGAGCTGAATCCTGCTAATGGACATGAATTTATGCCTTATATTGTAATCATTATTGATGAATTTGGTGATTTGATTATGACTGCAGGCAAAGAGGTTGAACTTCCGATTGCTCGTATCGCCCAATTAGCTCGTGCGGTAGGAATGCACATGATTATTGCGACACAGCGACCTACAACAAATATCATTACAGGTACAATTAAAGCTAACTTCCCTGCCCGTATGGCCTTTAAGGTATCTTCTGGCATTGACTCTAAGACCATTCTAGATCGTACTGGTGCTCAGCAACTTATAGGTCGTGGTGATATGCTATTCTTGAGTGGTAATGAACCTGTGCGCGTGCAATGTGCTTTTGTGGATACTCCTGAGGTAGAACGCATCAATGAGTTCATTGCAAGTCAACAAGGTTATATTTCTGCATTTGAACTTCCAGAAGTTGCAGAAGAAAGCAATGGAGAAGGAGAAGGAAGTCGTGATGATAGTGGACAACGTGATTCGATGTTTGAAGAAGTTGCTCGCTATATCGTCATGAACCAAGCAGGTTCAACCTCACTCATTCAGCGCAAGTTCTCTATTGGTTACAATCGTGCGGGGCGTCTGATGGATCAACTAGAAAATGCAGGTATTGTTGGACCTGCAAGAGGTGCTAAGCCACGCGAAGTCCTAGTACAAGACGAATTCCAACTTGACCAAATGTTAGGTAATTAAGACTATGATATATTCGAAATAAAAAAC
>CAUSYJ010000264.1:0-2583 GCA_963535845.1 uncultured Alloprevotella sp. | reverse complement strand
GAAGCGTGGCTATGTTCTTGTACCCGCTTTTTTCAAAAACTCTACTCGAACTCGGATTAGCGCTTGCAGAAACGAGTGCATAGAGTTGGTGTAAATTCAGTAATCGTCGAGCGTGTAGTTCCAGTTTTTTGAGGGCTTGAGTGGCGATGCCTTTTCCACGCTCAGACTTTAGTATTGAAATACCCACTTCAGCCCGTCCATCATTTGCATTGTAATTAAACAAGTCAAGGATACCTACGCTTTTCCCTTCTCTCTCGATAATCATTCTCAATTGCTTTGTTTGAAAAAGATCTTGAGGTTGATTTTCTAAGTATTGTTTAAGGGCGTAGTGCGAGTAGGGGGCTGTGGGAGTTCCCACGCTCCAGATGCTCGGGTCGTTTTCTATTTCGTAGAGAAAGCCTAAATCCTCAGGCTCAATAGCTCTCAAATGGATTGTATCATTCATATAGAAAAATTTCTCCGCCTGTGATTAGTTTCTTTTCTTCAGGATAGAAGAGGCCAATGTATTGTTGGTGTGAACTCTTACTGAAAAAGTTTAGAATGAAACTAAATGAATAGTCGCTTGTATCGAAACAAACGATGGTATATTTTGTCTCAATTTCGTCTGGAACTTTATCCACGCACGTAAGTTCAAGTCCGTTTCGTTCGGCCAGTGCGGTTATTTCTTTAGCATGACTACCTATGTAGAGATAGCTATTTGAGAGAGAGCCTGATGCGGGAAATAAAAATTTTCGAAAGAGTCGGAGTTGTTGTTGGAGTAAAGCTATGATTGCTTTTATCACGATGGCTGTCTTAATAGGAATGCTAAGCCACAAACGCGCTTGGGGATAATGCTTGCGGAAGAAGATAAGCATGGCCTCATAAAAGACATGGACATATCTGTATGAGTTCTTTTGGGTACTCTCACCTTTATAGTGGAGGATTTCTGTAGGAAGATAGAAATTCTTGTAGCCGCTTTTGAGTGCACGATAAGATAGGTCTATATCTTCTCCGTACATAAAGAATTGTTCGTCAAATCCTTTCGTTTCTCTCGCCGCTTGTTGGCTCATCATCATGAAGGCACCCGAAACTATGTCAATCTCTTGCGCAGATTTCTCATCTTGGTATCTCATGTAGTATTTTCCAAAAATGCGGCTTTTGGGGAAAAGCGTTGCCAATCCTGTCATTTTGCAGAATGAAACCCATGGAGTGGGTAAGCCTCTGCGTGATTCGAAAGCAAAGCCTCCAGCGTCTTTGAGCATACGCACTCCAAGGCAACCTATCTCTGGGTGTGTCGTGGCAAACCGTAAGCAGTCGGATAGCGTATGTTCAGTGAGAACTGTATCGGGGTTGAGAAAAAGGATATAATCTCCTGTTGCTTGTTTGAGTGCAAGGTTCTGGGCTTTTCGAAACGCTAAGCTTTTCTTGCTTTCTATGAGATGCAACAACGGATATTCTCTCTCAGTAAAAGATTTTCTCAAGAAGCCAATGGAATCGTCTTTTGAAGCATTGTCCACTACGAATACTTCCACATCCTTTTCATCGGATCGCCAAATAGACGTTAGGCATTGTGCTAAATAATGCTTAACGTTATAGCTCACTATGATGATAGAAAGTTTCATGCTTTAGGGATACACAAGAGGGATGCAGTGAGGGCAAGGAGCATACAATAGAGAGCCGTTGTGTCTGCCAAGCCATAGTAGCAAATGGCACTGGGAAAAATGGCCAACGAATTGATGGCAAGTCGAATAAGGCTCCATTTTTCCAAAGCTTTCCCTGTCGTATCTTTTTCCACTTCTTGTTTGATGCGCGGAAAAGCCAAGAGTCGACATGCCAGCCATGAGCCTCCCACAGCTGTAATAACGCAGAGCGTGGAAAAAATATAGTTGAGCATCGGGCTATGCCCCAAAAATCCTTCTATAATAAAGTTGGTTTCGCAGGAAAGGCACCAAAGCCCCACCAGTAACCACATACTGAAAAATAAGAGTCGTAAAAATTTCATTGTTTTAATTCTACACGATTTATGATAGAACGTCCTAATGTGATTTCGTCAGTATATTCCAATTCGTCGCCTATGCTGATGCCACGCGCCAAAGTTGTCAGGCGCACATTGAAAGGAGCGAGCTTGCGAGAAATGAAAAAGTTTGTCGTATCGCCTTCCATTGTTGGACTCAAGGCGAAGATGATTTCTTGAATCCCACCTTCTTCAACGCGTTTTATCAAACTTTCGATCTCTAGATTATTAGGGCCGACACCATCCATGGGAGAGATGATGCCACCCAGCACATGATAAAGTCCACGATAAATACCCGTGTTCTCAATGCTCAGAACGTTACGGATGTTCTCCACTACGCAAACCGTTGATTGGTCGCGCAACGGATTGGAACAGATGTCGCAAATGTCTGTATCGGAAATGTTATGACAAACTTTACAGTATTTCACGCCATCAATGAGCTGGCTGAGACTTTCCGAAAGCGCATGCCCTGTTTCGGGTTTCTGACGGAGCAAATGCAGGACAAGCCGGAGGGCAGTGCGCCGTCCGATACCTGGAAGTTTTGAGAATTCTCCTACTGTCCGTTCTAAAAGTTTAGAGGGATATACTTC
>CAUSYJ010000263.1:0-2583 GCA_963535845.1 uncultured Alloprevotella sp. | reverse complement strand
TTCTAGGGGGTGTTATTATGTCCTCATGGTCGGCGAGCTTACAGTTCGCTTAAACGTTAATTCGATTACATGAGTAAACAGCGTATTTCTACCTGCACCTATATTATACCACGCAAGATGGATGGGAGAAACTATACCGTGCTTATGTTATTACGATTTTTTTGGGGATACAATGCCCCTAAATGCCATATCGGAGAAAGTATTAACTTTAATTTTTTGTGCTTCAGTTGAATTTAGTTTTTTAGATTTAGATAGACGCACCAAATAGTTTTTTCTTTTTTCGAGATATGCAATAGCCAGTTCAATGTCGGTTATGTCGTCCAGCCGATCAGTACTTTCCTTTATTATTCGTAGAACGCTCCCGCTCTCATCAGGGATTTTCGAAAGGGACTGAGCATAGTTGCGTTTAATGACATCGAGGATAACATCTTCCGAATAAATTGCATCTAGGAGGCTGTTCATTGAGTTTAATTCCCAAGTTTTGAGATCGGATTTAGTAGTTTTGTTAACACGTGATGTATCTGCGTGTGTGCTTTCGTCCCATCCCATTAAATGTGCTGGTGTCGTGTCTAACACGGCAGCTATCTCCTGTATCTTGTCTTGAGTTAAATTCTGTCTATTTGATTCTATTCTGCTAATAGAAGATTTCGAACTATATGATAACTTTTGTGCGAGCTCTTCTTGTGACAGATTTAATTCCTGTCTTCTAGCTTTTATTCTATCACCAATTCCCACATTAACACCTCCCTTTGTGATGTTATGTTAATACAAAAAACATTGGTTTGCAATAAGTTGCAAAAAAAAGTCCAAAAAGTTGTTTACTTTAAAACATCGTTGTGATAAGATGCATTTTGTCAGGGCGCTGATATCGCGATAGAAAGGAGGTATAAAATTTGACGAATACCATTTTGCTAAAATCAGCGGTTAAAAAATCCCCCTATAAAATAGGATTTATGGCTAAGAAATGCAATTTGAGTAGGAGCGGGTTGAATAACAAGATGAACGGCAGGCAGCAATTCAATCAGTTTGAGATTTGTACTCTATGCGAATTACTCGAATTAGATTTATTGGAAAGAGAGAGGATTTTTTTTGCCAAAAAAGTTTCTTTAAAAGAAACATAATGCACAAATGCGCAACAAAAAAGGACGATGATGAGAAGGAGGAAAAAGAAAATGCATGATTACAGAGTACCGAAAAGCATAGGAGGATTTAATCCTCAGAAGCTCTATACCGAGATTCTTAAGTCAGAAAGTACAGACATTTGGAAAGTGCAGAAGCTTGAGGACAAGACTTTAATCGCTAACGGAAGCGCTTTATACATTGTTCCCGGAAAATTTCCACTGGCAGACGACTTTATTGAGGGAACCGGAGCTCTTAAGGTTTTAACACCTAGGTGGGAAGATGGAGCGCCTTGCGTGGATACTAGGTCGGAAATGGCATTATCTAATAAGACGGTAGCAAAGGTTTTCAGGATAAACGAAGAAGACTTTTATTTCAACAAAATGTATTTCAAATACTTTACAGACGACACTTTCGAGTATCGAATGTCGGGTAATAGAAGTAAATCATTGTACGTAGCCTATAAAGGCGAGCTTATTGCCTTGATTCTTGGAATCAATATTTCTAAGTAAAGGAGGAAAAAAGAAAATGGACGAACTAATCAAAATCACAACGAACGAAGTAGGAGAACCTACGGTGCTGGGAAGAGAGTTGCACGAGTTCTTAGGAGTTACGACCAGATACAATGACTGGTTTCCAAGAATGGTTGAGTACGGCTTCACGGAAGGTAAGGATTTCAACTTACTCAAAAATGAGCAAGTTCGATTTGAAGGAAATAGAGAGGTTACGAGAGAGTTACTCGACCATCTCCTCACAATCGACATGGCAAAGGAGTTAGCCATGATTCAGAGAACAGAAAGAGGAAAGCAAGCTAGACAGTATTTTATCCAAGTAGAAAAGGACTACAACAGCCCGGAAAAGATTATGGCAAGAGCACTCAGGATTGCAGAGAAGGAACTAAGCACCTTGAGACTTGAAACGAAAGTACAGGCACAGCAGATAGCTGAACTCCAGCCAAAGGCTACTTACTATGACTTAATTCTACAGTGCCCCAGCCTTTTATCTGTAACGGAGATAGCTAAGGACTATGGATTATCTGCAAAAGGGTTAAACAAGATTCTTCATGATAACGGAATCCAATACAGTCAATCTGGTGTGTGGTTCCTTTATGCCAAGTATCAAGACAAGGGTTACACCAGTACAAAGACGCAGAACTATAACCGTCCTGATGGTACACAAGGAAGCAGAGTACATACTTACTGGACGCAAAAAGGAAGATTGTTCCTGTATGGGCTATTGAAAGACCTTGGACATTTACCTTTAGTAGAACGATTTAAGGAGGAAATAGCATGAGAGAAGTAACTATCAAGATTGAAGATAAAGTCCACGACTTTTACAAGAGTTTAGGCGAGGGGTGTAAGAAGTCAGTAGAAGAGACTATCGCTCTAGCAGTATGGGATCATTACATGCTGGAGTGTGAAGATGAAATCCTTGACTTTAACACCATATTAGGAGAGGGCAAGG
>CAUSYJ010000262.1:0-2586 GCA_963535845.1 uncultured Alloprevotella sp. | reverse complement strand
GAGCGATAGTCGTGCTGTACCTATTTATCAAACATCTGCATACGTTTTTCACGACTTCCAACACGCTGTAGATCTCTTCACACTCAGCAAAGCAGGTAATATTTACGGCCGTTTGAATAATACGACGCAAGGCATTTTTGAAGAACGCATGTCTGCCCTTGAGGGCGGTGTTGGTGCTTTGGCCTTGGCGTCTGGAGCAGCAGCTGTAAGCTACTCCATCATCAATATAGCCAACCAAGGCGACCACATCGTGGCATCTAATACAATCTACGGTGGAACTTACAACCTCCTAGAGCATACGCTACGCCGTTTTGGAATTTCTACAACCTTTGTAGATTCAGACGACTTGGAGGCTTTCGAGAAAGCGATTCAGCCCAACACAAAACTCATATTCATCGAGACGCTGGGCAATCCCAATTCTAACATTGCAAATATCGAAGCTACGGCCGATATTGCACATCGCAACGGAATACCCCTCGTGATTGACAACACGTTTGGCACTCCCTATCTGATACGTCCTATCGAACATGGAGCAGATATTGTTATCCACAGTGCCACAAAGTTTATCGGTGGGCATGGTACTTCTATGGGCGGTGTGATCGTTGATGGCGGTACTTTCAACTGGGCAAAGAGCGATAAATTTCCTCAATTCACTGATCCAGATCCTTCATATCATGGCCTGAAGTTTGGAGAAATTCCCGCCCCCTTCGTGACACGCGTCCGCGCACTCATATTGCGCGACACAGGAGCTGCCATTAGTCCGTTCAACGCTTGGGCACTTCTTCAAGGGCTTGAAACTCTTTCCTTGCGCGTAGAGCGTCACGTTGAAAACGCACTAAAGGTTGTGGATTTCCTCCAGCAACATCCGCTCGTGGAGAAGGTGAACCATCCGAGTTTGCCCACACATCCTAATCACGATCTTTATCAGCGCTACTTCCCTAATGGAGCTGGCAGCATCTTCACCTTTGAAATCAAAGGTGGCAAAAAAGCTGCACAACAATTCATCGACAGCCTGCAAATTTTCTCATTAGTGGCCAACGTGGCAGATCTCAAATCACTCGTCATTCATCCTGCTACAACGACCCATTCACAGGAAACCCCAGAGGAACAAGCCAGCCAAGGCATTTTCCCAGGCACTATCCGCCTCAGCATCGGTACGGAACATATCGATGATCTTATCACTGATCTCAAACAGGCCTTTGATAATGTAAAATAAAAAATATAACTTACAACTTCATAGCAGAAAGGATTCTGTTCCCCTCCTTTGCGGCTGGACAGAATCCTTTCTTTGTTCAAAAAAATAAAAAAAGTGGTGTAAGATTTCTCAGTCCATGCCCTCCATATCGGTCTTCGTTGTCACTTGGTTGGACACACTGCGGATTACAACAGAACCATCATGAGAAACACTTACAGAAAAAGCCGGACCTTCACCATCCAATCCTGGCTGGCCTATTTGTGCTCCCAACACAATTGTTTGTGCCGAAGAATGGTCCTTATCGAGAGCCATTCCTTGCATAACATCCCGAGCGGCATCATCAGCAGAAATTTTATCTACAAAGTCTTTTTTTGTAAACGTTCTTGTAAACATTTCTTCGCCGTCACGTAGAATGCGAACATCCACCTTATTGTCGTAGAAAAGCACATCCATCTCGTCTTTAACAGTGGGCAAACTCTTATCCGTTTGTCGGTTCGTTGTGATTTCAAAAACGTGGCCTCCTACGCGCAACGTATCGGTGCGATTAAGCGGAGTAGTTGATTCGTTAACACCTCCCGTTGTAGCTGCCGCTAAAGACTTTGGAGTTGCATCTGCTTCGGTCTTATTCTTTTTGCCGCAACTGGCAAATGTTAATACAACAAGACAAGAAGCAACAAGAAGTATCTTTTTCATTTCAACACTGACATTTATTTATGCAGACAAAGTTATAAGATTTTACTGAAAAAAGATAAGCGAAAGTTGTAATACCACTAAAATCTTGTACATTTGCGGAAAATATCAACCTAAACACAGTTAATTATGAACAAATTCAGACACACCATCCTCTTATTGGCCTTCATCGTAGGATTCACGGCTTACGCACAACATTCTCACTCTTTGCTCGGCATTTGGCAACAAGAAATGATCACGCAAGAAGGCAACCGCATACTGATTCCTGTATGGAAAATCATAAGCGGTGATGGGACGTTCAGCGTCATTCTTATGACCAACAAAGATGGGCGTACTGTACAGACTATTGAGGGAAGCTACGTTATCGACTCGGATAAGACTTACACTGAACAGGTCAAGACCAACGTTTTTGACCCTCAGCAGAAGAATACAACAAATACGTTGAACTATTCCTTTGATACACCCGACCGACTACGCATTGCATATCACTTGCAAGGTAGAAGCGTTCCTGCTACAGAATCTTGGGTACGTGTCAAACTGGAGAATCCATTTGGCCAAGGCGATAAATAACCAAGTAAAAAGTAATTAAGCAACTAAGAAGAAAGAAGTCCCACTAATCTCAAATTACTTATGAGATAAAGAGGAACAATCTTTTGCTTTTCAAAATACACATTTATGACACAAAAGGAGGAAGCTGGCAG
>CAUSYJ010000261.1:0-2590 GCA_963535845.1 uncultured Alloprevotella sp. | reverse complement strand
TTTGTGCACTTCATAATTGATTTCCGCCGACTTGAGCTCTTCCTCGGTTTTTCCAATCATGGCTACTTCAGGACTCGTGAATACAACAGCAGGACAAATATGAAGATGGATGCGACTTTCTACTCCTAAGATATGATCTAATGCTACATAACTTTGGAACGTGGCAGCATGGGCCAATTGCATTCGGCCATTGATATCGCCAACGGCATAAATTCCAGGCACATTGGTTTGCATATATTCGTCAACTTTGACGCCTTTCTTTGTGTAATGAATACCAACCTTATCAAGGTTTAGAGAGGAGAGATTGGCTTCACGGCCTACAGCCATCAGAACCAGATCAGAAGTAACATATTTCTTTTCCCCCTTCTCTTCAAATTCGACCAAATATGCATCGTCAGCTTCTTGAATACCTATGACTGCTGAACCAATCTTGAAATCAATTCCTTTTTTCTTTAGAATCGTTCGTAGCCGTTTTGCAATGTCACGATCGAAAGGAGGGAGAATTTCTTTGCAAAATTCAACGACTGTAACTTGGCTTCCAAAGGTGTTGAAAATAGAGGCAAATTCCAATCCAATTACACCTCCACCGATAACGCATAAGCGCTTTGGAACAAATTCTAGATTGAGCATCTCTGTGGAAGTAACTACTCCTTTACAGTGAGCTCCTTCTATGGGAAGAAACTTAGTGGTTGAGCCAGTAGCGATAATAATGTTGGGGGCCGTGAAGACTTGGCCTCCTGCACCTATAGTATGAGTATCAATAAATTGGGCATCTCCTTTTACAAAGGTAATACCCGGCGTTTTCATGAGTGCCTCAATAGCTCCAGAAAGTTTTTCTACAATTCCGTTTTTTCGGGCAATGACGTGAGACATATTGAGAGAGCTCTCTTTTATGTCTATTCCAAATTGCTCTGCTGCTTTTATTTCTTCTAAAAGTTCAGCATTTTTGCAGAGTGTTTTTGTGGGAATACATCCTACATTGAGACACGTGCCACCATAGTGTTGCTTTTCGAAAATTGCTACTTGCAAACCTGCTTTAGCAGCCTTTACAGCAACATCATATCCTCCAGGCCCAGTGCCAATGATGATTAAATCTTTTTTTTCCATGATGTCACTCTTTTCCGAGATCTTCAAAACTGAAAATGGCAGCTTTCACAGCCTTGACATCATCAAGCCGTTTGATGGGAGTGTGGTGAGGAGCTGTCTTAAGGAGTTGCTTGTCTGCTCTAGCCTCTTCTGCAATTTGCTTCATAGCTTGAATGAAACTGTCTAACGTGTCCTTGCTCTCTGTTTCTGTGGGTTCTATCATGATGGCCTCATGGAAGAGTAAAGGGAAATATATAGTTGGTGCATGGAATCCATAGTCGAGCAAACGTTTGGCTACATCTAGTGTCGTGACATGAGTAGGATCGTCATGTGTTCCACTATATTCTTCTTTCATTCCATTAAAGACAAATTCGTGTTTGCACAACCCTTTTATAGGAAGTTCGTAATGGCTTTTTAGGCATTCTTTGATATAGTTTGCGTTTAGTACAGCCAATTTCCCTGCCATTGCTAAATTTTCTTTTCCTAAACTGAGAAGATAAGCATAGCTGCGAACAAGAATTCCAAAGTTACCAAAGAAAGAACTGATACTGCCTAATGCATCTGTATTGATACGTACCGAATAGCTTCCATCCTCCTTCTTATAGACCTGCGGATTGGGCAAATAGTCTTCTAAGTTCTTGCGAACTCCAACAGGGCCTGCACCGGGACCACCACCACCATGAGGCGTTGAGAATGTTTTATGCAAATTAAGATGAACAACATCAAATCCCATATCTCCAGGCCGACAAATGCCCAGCATTGGATTGAAGTTTGCTCCGTCATAGTACATAAGGCCGCCACATTCATGCACTAAACGTGCAATTTCTGGTATTGATGTTTCAAAGATGCCCAATGTGTTGGGGTTTGTCATCATCATGCCCGCAATGTCGTCTCCTAAGAGAGGTTTTAAATCTTCTACATCGACAGTGCCCTCTGGTGTGCTCTTGACTTCAACGATTTGCATTCCACATACTGCTGCGCTGGCTGGATTTGTACCATGAGCAGAATCAGGAACAATAATTTTAGTACGTTTGGTATCCCCGCGTCTTGTGTGATAAGTACGGATTGTCATAAGTCCAGTTAATTCTCCGTGAGCTCCGGCAAAGGGATTCAGGGTAAAACGGCTCATTCCGGTGATTTCAGAAAGAATTTTTTGTTCTTCATCATAGAGTTTCAAAACTCCTTGTACTGTTTCTATGGGTTGGAGAGGATGTAGCTGAGCAAAGCCTGGTAGAGCAGCAACTTCTTCGTTGATTTTTGGGTTATACTTCATCGTACAACTACCGAGGGGATAGAAGCCTGTGTCGACACCAAAGTTGTTGTTGCTGGTATTTGTGTAATGACGAACAACTGTTAGTTCATCGGCCTCAGGGAGCTCTACTTTATTTGTTCTTAGAAGAGACGAAGGTAAATCTGCTATTTTGTAACCTTCAACTTTACTTTTGGGCAAAGAATATCCAATGCGTCCAGGTTTGGAAATCTCAAAAATTAAAGTCCCATAATA
>CAUSYJ010000260.1:0-2591 GCA_963535845.1 uncultured Alloprevotella sp. | reverse complement strand
CCTTTACTACTTACTACCTTTACTACCTACTACCTTTACTACTTACTACCTTTACTACTTACTACCTTTACTACTTACTACTAACTTTTAAGTCCTGTTCTATAAATTACCAGCTTTTCTAAAAATCCATTGAAGGTAAGTTATAGAACACGCCTTAATTTTGTTTTATAGCAACCTCCATAATCCGCTCATCTTTCTCTATAACATGAATGTCAGGGGAAGATGGAGGGCTTTCCCCGTGGTCTGGGCTTCTTTGTGAATGAATACGACCCCCATACGTGGACGAACAAGCTGGCAAAGATGGCCGAGCGTTGCCACATCGGCATGGCCGCTAGTGTGAAATCCATGCGCTGTACCATCAAAGATACGCGTGCCAAACAGGTTTCTTATTTCGATAATGCCGGGAATACGGTTCTCTTCTTTTCCATTGTGATAGCCTTGCCACATGGAATATATCAGTCAGGCAGGTTCATCGCCATAAACTTGCATTATGGCTTTTATCAGGTTGATCTGACTTGCCCTAACCGGCATCAGAAAACCTTCGTGCTGCAACTTGCGCTTAACACGATTGGCCTTATAACTAGTAAGCTCAAAGATGTGCGTAAACTGGAACAGTTCAGCCTGGGTATAGTTTGTGAATATATCCAATATCTTTTTTTGGTATCGATCGCAATAGAACACTCTGCCCGTTTGTTTACAGCCAGCATGGAAAGAAGCTAACCGCTCCATATCCGTAGATGAGCAGAGGGCAAACACATACTTGTGCCGTTTCAACACCTTTATGGTATTCGCCTGTATTGCATACTCAGGCAAGACCTTTTCGTGCGGTCGGCTTAGCATTGTTCCTTCGGTTATTAAAATCTTTACTTGCCTGATATACTTTTTTAGAACTCCATCCAGACTTTTTCCCAAATAACCATGACGGCGGAAATCTCCCGTGTGAAGAATAACCCTCCCCTGTGTCTCTATCTTAAACATATAGGAATCGAAGGCCGAATGACTGCAATAGTAAGGGGTGATGCGGATGTCGCCTATCTGTATCGTACAATTTACCTGATAGGTTTTCATGCGATTAATGGCAGACAACTCTTGTTCTATGTTTTCATGCCTTGAAAGCGTCTCATATTTACATTTCATTACTTTCAAAGCACCTTCACCAATGTATTGGGGTATAGAATCTGGAACAAACTGGAACAGCCCCACATGATCGCCATGATAATGCGTATAGAAAATGGCGTCAACACCAGAAACAACCTCGGCTATTTGTTCTGCCATCAATTCCTTTACTTTACTTCCAGGCAGGTTGCTTCCCAAATCAATAATGATGCGAGACTGTGCTGTGGCAATTTCCGTGATGCAGCCGCCAATTTGATTTGCACCACGGTGAATATTAATCTCTATTTGTGACTTTGAAACTATCTCTTCCATATATGTTACCAGTTTTGATAAATATCTTTTGCATAGGACTTATCGTCAATGGGTTTCATAAACGACGACCAGCAGTAATCGCTTAACACAAGGTTATTACCACGCCTATACATAGTGTCAACCATCCCCCTTTCTTCTTTATAAGAAAGGGGGAGAGTCTTCACTACTTAACCACTCGCTTAAATTCAACAACCATCTTATCCATCTTGAGGATAGGCTGGCTAAGCCGTGTCTTCACCTCTTGATAACCATGCGCCTTTATCCAATCTACAACCCTGTTACGAACCGCGTTGTCGTAGTATAAGGTGAGTTGCAAAGGCAAGGCGTACTCATCAACGGGTTTTAGAAGGTTTTTTTCCAGTGGATTTCCCGTAGTTATTCCGAGGCAATAAGCCACGATACTTCCTGCCAGATTACCCTTGAAAGGCTCGGGAACGGCTTCCAAGTCTTGCCTTGCTCCGTCTACGATATCTTTCAATGTCAGAAGGTTGTCTGCCAAACCGAGGTTCAGCAATAGTCTCAATTCGTCATCAATGCGTGTGCGCATTTCATCCGTCAGCTCAAGTCCAAGGCTATGGATTCCCCATTCAACTTGGAACTGGAGTGACTCATCTTTTGTTCTTTTAGCCAGTTCGGCTTTGCGTCTTTTTGTTCTTTCCATATTATATAATACGAATGAGAAATTTAATATCGACAGCAAAGATAGAACGAAGATGCAGAAAGGTTAAGAATGGAATGTTATTTTTCTATCAAAGACCAAGTTTTAGCTTCCGAAGGCATGTTGGGAGTATATTTTTTTTCAATTCCTTTCTGTTTTTCAAACTCGAACTCATCAACAGCAATAGAATAAAGCTCTACATTAGATGTATCAAATTTCCACCCATTAATACTCTTTTCATCCCAGTTTTCCCAATAACTATTATTAGCTGCTACTACAAGTCTTGTTCTATCAGAAGCCACTTCCTTCCAATCAACAGCTTTACCGTTTTCCTTATGGCCATGAATTTTATCATAATTTTCTTTAATTAGCTCGTGATAGCGTTTCAGTTGCTTTGCAGCTTCTTCGGGGTTATCATTGTCGCTAGATTTCTTTCTAAACTTTACTTCACATAGCACATACTTACCATCAGCATCTTTGCCGATAAGGTCAATGCTTTTTCCAC
>CAUSYJ010000259.1:0-2607 GCA_963535845.1 uncultured Alloprevotella sp. | reverse complement strand
ATATTTTTCTTATTGGCAAAGCCATTGCACTTTTTTTTGAAAAAAAAGTAATAAAAATCCCCTCAAACATGGGCTTGAGGGGGAAATGATAAATAGAGTTGCTAATTTTAGCAAAGCTTACGAGAACCATCACCAATAACTACATCGATGACTACAGGCTCTTTGCCAAATTTTTCCTTGTAAGCATTCTTAGCTGTTGTAATGAAGTTGTCGTAGAGTTCTTCACGAACGAGGTTGATGGTGCAACCACCAAAACCACCTCCCATGACGCGAGATCCTGTTACACCACAAGATTTAGCAACTTCATTCAAGAAGTCAAGCTCAGGGCAAGAAACTTCGTATTCTTTACTCAAACCATGGTGCGTGTCGTACATTTTGCGGCCTACCTCTTCGTAATCGCCTTCTTCAAGGGCAACACTCACTTCAAGAACACGATATTTTTCGCCGATGACATATTTTGCGCGAAGAGCATCTTCTGCGCTAACTTCACCACGAACTTCTTCCAGCATATCATAATCTGCATCACGGAGAGTTTCTACGTTAGGGTGATACTTCTTCATAGCAGCTACAACATTTTCGCAGCTCTTACGACGATCGTTGTAGGCACTGGATGCTAACTCATGTTTTACAAGAGAGTTGAGCAGAACGAGTTTGTAGCCCTTCGGATCAAATGGGAAGTACTTGTACTGGAGTGATCGGCAGTCGAGACGCATGATGTGACCTGCCTTGCCAAATACTGAAGCAAACTGATCCATAATGCCGCAGTTGCAGCCAATGTAGTTATGCTCTGTTGCCTGACCTGCAAGTGCGAGTTGGAATTTCTCAATTTTGTTGTCGCCAAACAAATCGTTCAAGGCGAAAGCAAAGCAACTCTCAAGGGCAGCAGAGGAGGACATACCTGCACCGAGAGGCACATCACCGGCAAAGGCGGTATTGAAACCTTCTACAGGAACTCCGAGTTTCATCATCTCACGGCAGATTCCGAAAATGAAGCGGAAATGAGTTGCTGTTGGACCTTTTTCATCGTCGAGAGAGAATTCAGCATAATCTTTCAAGTCGATAGAATAAGCGCGGACTTTGCGTGTTCCGTTGGGTTTGATTTCAGCAATGATACCTTGTTTTACGGCACCAGGGAATACGAATCCGCCGTTATAGTCGGTGTGTTCACCAATGATATTGATACGACCGGGAGAAGCATATACAGAACCCGGAGTGCCATCGAAGTGCTTCAAGAAACGACTTCTTACATCTTCAACTGTTAAGTGCATGGTTGTAATTGTTTTATAGGTTTAGGATTGCGCCTGCACCGTGTTTAGGTGTGGCGCAATCTGTGTTTAGGTGATACGAAATGTAATTATTTTGCTTGTTTTGAAACTCGGCTACCTATTAATGCGTAGAAGAGGATATAAGCTGCACAGAACACAACTACCCAGTAGCTCTGAATGTATCCTACAGCATCAGCAACAGTCGCCTGAATGAACATCATCACAGCGCAACCAAATACCATTGTCATGAAGATACCGGATGCAATGGCTGTGTACTTGCCAAGGCCTTCAACAGCCATGTTAAAGATACCACCCCACATAACTGAGGTACAGAGACCTACGAGCAGGAATGCAAAGATACCCATGGGTATATCTTGCCATACCAATGTGAGTGTGCCCCAATCAACACCGGGGAAACTAACTGGCGTTTGTGGTGCAAACATACCGAAGAGGACGAGAGCAAGAGTCGCAATAGAAACAGTAGTGATCATTGCACGGCTACTTACTTTACCACCGATGGATGCACCAACAAAACGACCGATAAGCATCATGAACCAATACACTGCTACAATCATACCTACCGTTGCTGCTGGAATACCTTTTTCATTAGTGAGGTACTGCTGTACGAAGTTAGGTACACCTACTTCTATACCCATATAGAGGAAAATAGCCAAAGCACCAAGAGCAAAATGACGATAGCTCAATGCGCCTTTTACCAATCCTACCTCAACAGGAGCTTGTTCGGGTTCATCGATTTTAGTAAAAGAGATAACAACAAATGCCAGAACAAAGATTCCGAGAGCAATCATGAGTGCAGGAGTTGCATGAGAAATCTTCGCCTTTGCTGCATCACCAATGAGCGCCCCCATGAGAATGTAGCAAGCAACAGCAGCTGCGCTATTGAATACACCACCAATCTGGATGAGCTGGTTGCCTTCGTTACCACCTCCGCCAAGGAGATTCAACATAGGGTTTACAACACAATTGAGGATACACATACAGAAGCCTGCAATGAATGCACCAACAAGGTAAACGCCAAATACGAGACCTAGGTTTTCCTCTACGTCAAGTTGGCCGCTGAACCATTGAATTAGGATACCAACAATACCTACGGCAAGACCAATAAGGGCCGTTTTTTTGTAACCGAACTTTGCGATAAGCATACCAGAGGGAATACCCATTACTAGATATGCAATGAAGTTACCATAGTTGCCAATCTGGGCAAGTACATTAGAAATTGTACCTTGATTCTTGATGATGGTTGCCATCGGTGTGCAAAGGTTAGTTACAAATGCAATCATGGCAAACAGCGCAATCATGACGAAGATGGCGCCCCATTGTT
>CAUSYJ010000258.1:0-2654 GCA_963535845.1 uncultured Alloprevotella sp. | reverse complement strand
CGCTGATAGAGTATTAGAGCTTCAGCGTAAGCACGAGGTATAGACAACGTATCGCTAAAAGCATGATATTTGCAAAACTCACTCACAAAACGATCTATTTGCTTATTGAGCAAGAGTCCACAGAGATAATAATCGCGCCCAGGAGTGAACAGAGCATAAGGGCGATACTTTGCTCCCCGCTCCAAATACTGAGAGGCAGATTCTCCTCGATGTGGCCAGACTCCAATTTGCCGAAAAATGGCAGATGCTTGAAAGGGTGTACGCTTTGCATCATGATGATGAAGAAGCAACACACTATCTCCAACATTTTGTAACGGATAGCGAAAGAGTTCATCTGCAATGCTCTTTCCAGAACGGCTTTGAGCATAAGCTCGCATGGCTGTGATGACCGAAGTGCCTGGAGGATTTACGGAACAATCAAGCACGCTTCGATATTTTCCTTCAGAGATGAACCGCGCCATCTTGAGTTCTTGATGAAAATAAGTATCAGCATTTCCTGCCAATCCCATATAGGCAACAAGTGCTAAGAGCCACATACAATGCCATGTAAGGCGAGGCACCAAACGATAACTCGCCCGTTTGCGATCCTTCTCCTGTCTGCGATAATCAATGCGATGCTGAAGAATCCAAAAGGCGAGACAAAACAATGTGACCAGCAAAGAGACCCAATTACAATACGGCACAAAAGATGTAAGCAAGACGGCTACAATGGCAGATGGCAAAAAAGTGAGCGTATAATGGCGATCACGAAAATAGATAGTTTTACTGACCAATCGTTGCAAGAGCAGAAGCGAAAGAATGAGAAGCCATGGACCAGCAGAAGTATCGTAGAAATTATCCTTCCCGAATAGCTTGTCAAAAGTGAAGACAATAACATCTCGCTCATAGGAAAGGACATAGACCAAAGCAAAGAGCATAAAGAGTGCGCACAGAATTGCACGCACTCTCTTACGTCTGATATAATCTGCTATATTCATGTTTAGCCTTATTGGAAATTAAAATCTCCAGCTACATAAGTCTTACTTTATCTCCACAGTTTTGCGCAAGACAAGACCTATACGAGCTGGAACATAGAGTCGCAACCAACCTTTACCATCCTTTTTGAGTAAAGGATCTGACATTGTCTCTATGCGCACACTGTCGTCAATAATACCATGCCCACCAAGAGAACAGGAGTCAGTATTCAGAACAATATCGTAAGAACCTTCTGGAACTTGGAAACAATAGTAGACAAAACTACCATGAGGATCTAAGTTATAGACAAAGAGAAGATCACCACGACTATAAGCCAATATCTTATCACCATCATTGTGCCAAACTTCAACTACGGGCAATTTCTGGAAGTTGCGTTCCGATTTAAGAAGTTTGAGCATCAAACGGTCAAATTCTCCCAAATACTGATAGCACAGTTCTTTGTTGTCCACCAAGTTCCACTGACGGCGTGCGTACTTATAGCTCCATCCATTTCCTTCACGGGGGAAATCTATCCATTCGGGATGGCCAAATTCGTTGCCCATAAAATTGAGGTAACCACCGTTGATGGTTGATGCCGTTAAGAGACGTATTATTTTATGTAGAGCAATACCGCGATCCACACCTGCGGTTTCATCGCCAATGCGGAAATGCCAATACATTTCAGAATCTATCAAGCGGAAGATAATCGTTTTGTCGCCCACAAGTGCTTGGTCATGGCTTTCACAATAGCTGATATTATGCTCATCTGCTCTACGGTTTGTAAGCTCCCAAAAGATAGAACTTGGCTTCCAGTCTTCATCGCGAAACTCTTTTATCAACTTAATCCAAAAGTCGGGTATATTCATGGCCATACGATAATCAAAGCCATACCCTCCATCCTTAAATGGTGCAGCAAGACCAGGCATTCCGCTCACCTCCTCAGCAATAGTAAAGGCTGAAGGCTTCACTTCATGAATCAGGAGATTAGCCAATGTTAGATATGTGATAGCGTTTCCGTCTTGATGACCATTGAAGTAATCGCCATAACCATTAAATGATTCTCCAAGTCCATGACTATAATAGAGCATCGAAGTAACTCCATCAAAGCGGAAGCCATCGAAATTAAATTCTGTCAGCCAATATTTGCAATTAGAGAGAAGAAAGTGGATAACTTCATTCTTTCCATAATCGAAACAAAGACTATCCCATGCCGGATGTTCGCGACGCTCGCCAGCATAAAAGAACTGATGAGGGTCGCCACAAAGATTCCCAAGGCCTTCTACTTCATTCTTCACTGCATGACTTTGCACTAAATCCATAATAACGGCGATGCCATGCTTGTGGGCCTCATCAATGAGCTGCTTGAGTTCTTCTGGCGTACCAAACCTACTAGAAGCTGCAAAGAAACTGCTAACATGGTAACCAAAACTACCATAGTAGGGATGCTCCTGAATTGCCATTATCTGGATACAGTTATAGCCATCCTTAATAATACGTGGAAGGATGTTCTCACGAAACTCATTGTAAGTGCCCACTTTCTCAGCATCCTGTGCCATACCGATATGGCATTCATAAATAAGGAGGGGATTGCGCTTTGGGCGGAAGGTTTTCTTCTTAAAGACATATTTTTCAGCAGGATCCCAAACCTGTGCGGAAAAAATCTTTGTGGTATCATCTTGTACTACTCGCTGACACCAAGC
>CAUSYJ010000257.1:0-2655 GCA_963535845.1 uncultured Alloprevotella sp. | reverse complement strand
CTCCATTCACAAAGAATATTGGTATAAACGAATTGGGCGGTGGCTTGTACAAAGAACAGGATAAGCAGAACACTTATTTTGTGCTCGTGGCTCAACGTATCCTTGATGAAGCAAATCGTATAAACAATATGTCAGCAGGTGTTCGTTCCCATGCTCGTAAGTTGATCTCTACGTTAGCTCCTACAGGTCCAACACAGCTTGATACATTGCGTTGGAGTTATTCAGAAGTAGCAGCGCCAAGTGTTTCTGAAGCTAATCCCTTGGAGATTGATGCTGTTGAAGACCTTATTTCGGATGAGTGTGCACGTGAATTAGGTTTTGAAGGTTATCGCTTTGCAGACCTCTGCCGTTTTGCTCGTCATAAGAACAGTGATACATCTGGCAGCTTCCCCGCAACTCATGGCACAAGCTGGATGGCATGGCAAATTGCCCGTCGTGGCACGAACCTCAAACTCTATGAGCAGCCCAATGTTTACAATGCTACGTTGTATAATACGCTGATGACACAGAGTAACTGGTATTTAAGAAATCCACACGAATAAGATTCTCTTTCAATCCATAATTTTGAAGAGCGTATCTCATATGAGGTACGCTCTTCTTATCTTTTGTCACTTCATCCTTCTATTATCGAAATCTACAAAATAACGTATTCTTGAGCTTCTTAAAAATCGCTCTATTCCTGTTTTTTTCTTAGGGGAATGTAAAATACAATAAGAGAATTTTCAAACGCTATAAGGAAGTCAGCTGACATCCTTATAATATCAGTTGATAGGATAAGGGGAAATAGGCTTCTTTCTAGTGAAATTTCTTGTTTTATTTTGAAAAACTATTGGTATTCAAGTCGCTTTAGCCATTAAATAAAGAAGATCTTCCGCCACTAACATCTTCTTCTTCTTTTTCTTTTATTGCATTGACGGATTTTATGTCTTTTCCATTTTCTAGAATAGAAAAGAGCATTGTAAAATAAAGTGCCTTTCCTTCTCCAAGTTAAGTCCTTGAAATTTATGTTTTGATGTTGGAGGGTGAAATTACCGAGAGAGAACGAATGTAGTTTGAAGTTAAACATGGAGAAGTGGGATTTTAAAAAGCAGAAATGAGCTTTATCTGTTAGTCCTTCAATGTTTCACAGAAGCTACTGAAAAGTAGCTCGGGAATGAGAAAAGACTAAGCTTTTTTGCATTTTCGTTTACTTTCCTTTATCTTCGCATATTATAAGATTATAATCACGCTATGGAATTTAATGCAGAGCAGATTGCAGCGTATTTGCAGGGACAGGTTGAGGGAGACCCCAAGGCCGTTGTAACTACGTTTGCAAAGATAGAGGAAGGTGTGCCTGGTGCCATTACTTTTCTCTCTGATATTCACTACGAACACTATCTCTACGACACGAAGGCTAGTGTCGTATTAGTCAATAAAGATTTTAAGCCATCTAAGTCTGTTACCGCCACGTTGATACGTGTTGAAGACGCACGTGCTTGTGTTGCACGTTTGTTAACGTTGTATCAGCAAGCAATGTCACAACCGCGAGTAGGAGTTCATCCGCAAGCTTGTGTAGCAGAAACGGCACAAATCGGTAAGAATGTTTATGTAGGGCCACATGCTTATGTAGGCGAAAATGTTGTTATCGGTGATGGTTCACAACTCTATGCAGGAGTAGTCGTAGAAGAACGTGCAACGGTGGGAGAGAACTGTTTTCTCTATCCTAATGTGTCTGTTTATCACGATTGTCATGTTGGCAATCGCGTGATTCTTCATTCAGGCTGCTGCATAGGCTCTGATGGCTTTGGTTTTGCTCCGATAGATGGGGGTTATGAGAAGATTCCTCAAATTGGTAATGCCATCATTGAAGATGATGTCGAAATAGGAGCTAATTCTTGTGTGGATCGTGCCGTTATGGGCTCAACCTATGTGCGCAAGGGCGTGAAGCTTGATAATCTTGTTCAAATCGCTCATAATTGTGATATTGGTGAAAACACAGTGATGTCGGCTCAAGTGGGAGTAGCTGGCTCAACCAAGATAGGCCAGTGGTGTATGTTTGGCGGACAGGTTGGCATTGCTGGCCATATAGAGATAGCCGATCGCACTCGTAGCGGAGCACAAGCAGGCATTGCAGGAAAAGTGCGTAAATCAGACCAGGTTATTATTGGCTCGCCTGCAATGGATGCTCGCCAGTTTGCCCGTTGTTCAGCAGTATTCAAGAATCTCCCCGAATTGTGGAAGGACGTGAACGATCTGAAGCGTGCTTTCGAAAATAAATGAAACGTATAGACTATGTTTAAGCAAAAAACTCTCAAAGGAAGTTTTTCTCTTTTCGGGAAAGGACTTCATACAGGTCTAAACCTGACAGTGACGTTCAATCCCGCTCCAGAGAATTTCGGATATAAAGTTCAGCGTATCGATTTACCAGGAGAGCCACTTATTGAAGCCATCGCTGAAAATGTGGTAGACACCTCTCGTGGTACAGTTATTGCGAAAGGTGAGGCTCGTTGCTCCACGATTGAGCACGCCATGGCCGCCTTGTATGCCAGTGGTATTGACAACTGCCTTATATCGGTGAACGGACCAGAGTTTCCTATCCTCGATGGTAGTGCGGAAATCTATATGGACAATATCCAGAAAGTGGGTGTTGAAGAGCAGAATGCAGAGAAAGATTTC
>CAUSYJ010000256.1:0-2658 GCA_963535845.1 uncultured Alloprevotella sp. | reverse complement strand
ATATCGCACAACTCTGGGAATAATATATTTGAAATCCAAAGAACTTTCATAATATAAGAATTTGCTTCTACTAAAGAAAGATATTGCTTTACTTGATGAGACCTAAGAGCCACGTTTTCATTTCAGCATCACTCATTTTTCTAAAATAGCGTGACAGACAGAGGCCGATACACATGAATAGGCCTAACATCAACGGGGTGAAAAGATAAGTATCCTCAATCCATCCGTACCCCCATCTAAACGCAACAAAACAGCCCACAATCTTCACATATCGATTATTGGAGTCGTAAACAGCTAACCAAGAGCTTCTCAAATAGATCAAGGATATCAGTACGAGACCGATTAGACCAATCCAAGTAAAAAGCGTAGGCAACCCCGTTTCGTTGGCGTGTCGTTCATACAAGCCTGTCTGCAAATCCTCGGCACTTTCCCTGCCAAACGCAACACTATCATTACCACGAGCAGGCGTACGCCCCCACAAAACATAATCGTGTTTTATGGCAGAACTTAACACCTCTACGAAAATAAAAGTTCGTGTGTCTGCAGACAAATCTTCATCAACAACTTGACCATGGCCATCGATACGTTTCTCTGTGTACTTTCCCTCATTGGTTGCCAATCCTTCAAATACATTGAAGATGCCGGTCAAGCCTAAAATCAACAAAATCAAGGGTACTAGATAACAAACCCCATGGATAAGTTTCAACGTAAAGTTGGAGACAAGGTGGCGGAAAGTATATCCCAAGGACAACAATAAAACGATAGCGGCTTTTATCACCTGACTACGGGCAGAGAAATTTGCCGTCAACATCAATAACAATAACAGCAACAGAACCACTTTCCATCTTCCGGGGAATATCGGCCAGAAAAGCATCAATAAATATATAGGTCCCAAATAGAAGCTATACGCTTCATTATTAATGAAAGGCAATAGACAAAGGAACAACAACAACGCATATTTAAGCCAGGTTCTCAAGATTTGGCTCAAAAACTCAGGTTGCGAGTATATATAAATCAATGCAGGTAGGAGTACCACAAAAGAACCTTGAAACCAGTTTTTCCATATCCAATAATTTCCAAGGGTATAATATAGTGCTCCCCTTATGATGGACAAAAAGACCCATAGGAAATAGAAATTCAGTAGTCGCCGATCTTTTATCTCCAAACTAGTTGCATCATAAGAAGTAAAAGCAACAGCAAGGTAGCAGAACTGGATCGCCCATATAAGGTAAAGACTTATTACATTCAGTTCTGCCCACTGAAGCCCACAGACCAAAGTCAAAAATACTGTGCTAAAGCTAGCTATTATTTTTCGATTAAATATACTATTCATTACTTACTATCAACTATATCCACAATACGATTACTATTCATTGGGGCAAGAGACTACTTCATTGCTTGGCAATCTGATTGATCTAAAAATTAGATACGATGACCATTAAAGACTTACTCAGTCTCAATAATCCCCCAATGCCCTTGCTATTTTTTGCGCAACCAAAAGTAAATCTGCATTTACCAATAACATGCCTCCTCTACCTGATCCGCTGTTGCGGGCTTGTCTTGATCAGAAGGACGCACCCATGTCTCATTTATTAGCTGAAGATATGCACCATTCCCCAATTTTTGTACACCATAATTGGGATTTTCCCATCTTTTTCCTTTGATACCAAACAACAGTTGCAATGCTCCTCCGAGGTGCACCGATTGCTTGCCCATTCGCTTGGCATGAGCAGCTAACGGGAAACCATAGGCACCACAACCGATAAGAGCAACATCGTAATCTGTGGCATCCATCCGAGTCTTCATCCAATCGAGCGCCTCAAACCAGTCCTTGAACTCACTTTCTCCTCCAATGCTTTGTACAGCTTGTATGGTCTTCAACTCGAAGCTGGGCAAAACACGTTTGTCCTGAAACAGCAATTCGCGCTTCTCGGCATACTGCGATTCGATGAGCGAAGCAAAGGGATGAATCACCAACACTTTTTTTCCTTCCAGCGCGCGAGTCCACGGTTTTATAGCCCAGTATGGCTCCAAAGCCAAAAGTGTGACCTTCCGCAATTTCAGACAATACTGGTCAATCATTAACTGCTCGTTTCGTTGCCAACTACCAAGAATATCGACTTGTTTCATATCCTCCAACATCAGCTCAGAAAAACGTGCCGCAAGCTGATGAGAAATTGGAAAGACTCCCGCATTTGTCTGCAATTTAAGTAGAGAAGACTCATTCCACCACCATTGTAGCTCATTTCCCTTTATAAATTTCCACATGGAATGTTTCTCACGACTCACTCCACAATAATTTACGACCACATTTAACTCGAAAGCTCCGAAGCGCGCGACCATGCAAGGCTTACCCGAAACCAAGAGATCATAAATAAGCTTCGAGGCTTGATTAAAATCAGTAACACCTGGATCATAGGGTGGTAACTCCCCGATGAAAGCTTTAGCATATAGTTTACGCAATGCCTTGAGCGCAATAATTTGTATTCCGTTCATAAGGTCAGACTCTTAGATTACTATACTTGTATCCATTCCTCTGGATAGAAGTCATCCTTATTTTCGCGTTTTGGCACCACAACAATTTTATCCTCGTGAACATTTGCCCATGCCCCCCACCAACTATATGAGCTATTCGCAATGATATTGTGTTTACAGCTT
>CAUSYJ010000255.1:0-2667 GCA_963535845.1 uncultured Alloprevotella sp. | reverse complement strand
CCATAATATATTGCTTATGCACTCCTCTGTGGCTCTACACGATGGCCGTGGCTACTTATTCTTAGGAAAGAGCGGTACAGGAAAGAGCACTCATAACGATTTATGGAATAAATATATTCCAGGAACAGAAATCCTAAACGACGATAACCCCGCAATACGTATTGTGGACGGAAAGCCATTTGTCTGTGGAACTCCGTGGAGTGGAAAACGTAATTTCTATCGTCAATTAAGTGTTCCCATAGGAGCTTATGTACGTTTAGAGCAGGCTCCAGAAAATATCATTGAGAAAGAACACAAACTACAGGGATTTGCCACAATTCTCTCTTCATGTTCCACCATGATTTGGGACAAACCCTCCTACAACGCTATCTGTGACACAGCCAGTGCGGTAGCCAGTGTGATTCCAGTATTTCATTTAAAAAATCGCCCAGACGAAGAAGCTGCAAAGATGAGCTTCGAAGCATGTACGGGCAAGAAATATGTTTTCAAAAACGCTGAAAAAGCATGAAAACTCTCTCTCTACCTAACGACATATTTATCCCTCAAATCAAAGATTTAATAGACGAAGGACACACAGCTACGTTTCATGTTCGCGGCTTTAGCATGCGCATCTTTGTAGAAGATCGGCGCGACAAGGTATTGCTGGGCCCGTGTAACGAGAAGCCCAAAGTGGGCGATGTAATCCTTGCCAAAGCATGCCTCTGCGGAGCAACGCCAGACGAGATTATCAGTGCACCACACTATGTTCTCCATCGTATCATTCAGATTGAGAACAACAAAATCATCCTCCGCGGGGATGGCAATATCATAGGAAGAGAAGTATGTGAACAGAAGGACATTGTGGGAATAGCCTTAGGATTTTATCGCAAAGGCAGACAGAAGCCCGACTTAGTAACAGGACTAAAATGGCGCATCTATTCACGCATCTGGATATTTCTCACACCTGTTCGTCGGTGGATTTTAGCTGCATATCGGCACATTTGGCTTCGCCTTTTCCCCATTAAAATTGAACAATAAACAAAGAAAACAACCATGCGAATAAAGAAAGGATTAGAACTCCGCGATGTATGCGGAGAAAAAGTTATCATCCCACAAGGAATTGAAAACCTCGACTTCAGTAAGATGATAAACCTCAATGAATCAGCTGCCTTCCTATGGGAAAAAGTGTGCAACGATGATTTTTCTGAAGAACAGCTTACAGCAGCTCTTTGCGAAGAATACGACGTCGATACTCAAACAGCTCAACAAGATGTTCACGCTCTCGTTGAGGAATGGAAAAAACTAGGAATAGTCGAAGCTTAATGTCTTCTCAGGAACTATTAAGCGCAACCAGATTTTTGTAACTCTTTCTGGTTGCGCTTCTTCTTTCCCAAAAATTCAATATCGACAATAAAGAGCAAACTAGGGGCGACCTATTAAAGGCCGCCCCTATCATTGGATAAATCTTTAGATACTAGCGAATCTTGCTAACAGGATTTCCAACCTTAGCAAAGCTATGGAAAAAACTAGGATTACCTTTTACAGTAATAACTGGACCCTCAACTTGCTTTGTTGCAGGATTGTAGATATAAAATCCATTTGCTTTTTTATTGGCACTACCGAAAACAATCACATTCTTATGGCGTGCGATAGCGATGCCCTGCGGATTAGAAACTTCCATTCCTGGAATCACACTCATCGTTTTCTGCTTCAAGTCAATCTCTATAGGAACGTTCGTCATGCTAACATAGGGATTCTCCAGGCCGTTGGGATCAAGAGCAAAGGAGTTGAGATAAGCATAAGCTTTTCCGTCGCCTGCATAAAGGATTGTACTAAGAAAATCGGCGTGCTTGGTAGACAAGCCTGCAACTTCTGTCTTATTAAAGTGAATACAATAGTTAGGATCAATATCTGTTGAACCATTCTTGATGCGCACAATACCACCCGGGAATTGTGGGATAAAGCCAAATGCACCAATACAATTTATATAGATATTCTTCTGTTCATCCATAAAGATAGAGCCAGCATCAATCGGTCGTGTTGCGAAACTCAACCCCAGAGTTGTATTGACAATGTGTTTTTCTATTTTATCTGTCTTCGTATCTATCAACGCCAACTCAATATTGTTGCGTGCAGGCATATATTGTGCATTCATTTGATTGAGACCGACAAATAGTTTACCATCGCGGATAATCATAGCAGCAGGCGAAACATTCGTTTCTGGCTGTTTGAGCGAATTAAGATCAATATCTGTTAGTTTCGTCATCGTCGTTGGATTGAAAGCCATAACAATTCCGAGACCTTGCAAACTGACGTATGCTTTTTCGCTATTAAGTTCCACGATATTGGCAGCAGCAGCCCCCGCGGGGATTGGCAGAGCTCCCTGTTTCATCCATTTTCCGGCAGCATCCAAGCGATAGCGTACAATCTCTGCCTTTGTATTGCCCATATAGTCAGGAAAAGCATAGATATTTCCAGATTCTGTTGCAATAGGAGTAGAGCCAAATCCTACGGGGATACTGTTTGAATTGTCGTAACTTCCTGGTATCAAGTCGGTAAGTGCCTGCATATAGACACTTCCACTATTCCCTTCAGGATTTGTAATACCTGTGGCAAAGACTACCCCTGAAAAAGTTTTTCCGTGAGGATTAGGAGTTGGGGTAGGAGAAGGATCATCCTTACTACAAC
>CAUSYJ010000254.1:0-2669 GCA_963535845.1 uncultured Alloprevotella sp. | reverse complement strand
AAGCCCCGTAAAGGGAGTTTACAAGTGTTTCGCATGTGGGGCGGCGGGCAATGCAGTGAAGTTTATCATGGAGCATGAGCAGATGACCTACGTAGAAGCATTGAAGTGGCTTGCGAATAAATACCATATTGAAGTACACGAACGCGAACTCTCCGCTGAAGAAAAGCAACAGGAGAACGAGCGCGAATCGATGTTTCTGGTGAACGAGTGGGCAGCGAAGTATTTTGAAAACATCCTCCACAATGACGTGGATGGTACTGCTATAGGCTTGCAGTACTTTCGTAGCCGTGGTTTCAGGGATGATATCATCCGCAAGTTCAAGTTAGGTTTCTGCCTATCACGCCGCAATGCCTTCTCTGAAGCAGCCTTGCAAGCTGGGTACAAACGTGAGTTTCTGGTGAAAACGGGACTTTGTTTTGAACGAGAGAACGGCGAATTGATAGATAGATTCAATGGTCGTGTGATGTTCCCATGGGTTGGCGTGAGTGGAAAAGTAACCGCTTTCGGTGGTAGACTATTGGATGAACGCACCAAGGGAGTGGCTCAGAAGTATGTAAACTCGCCCGATAGCATTATATACCACAAGGAGCGTGAGCTTTACGGGATATTCCAATCGAAGAAAGCAATAGCCAAACACGACCTTGTCTACATGGTGGAAGGATACACGGATGTGCTTTCTATGCACCAATCAGGCATTGAGAACGTTGTAGCTAACAGTGGTACAGCATTGTCGGTGTACCAGATTCGTATGTTACACCGCTTCACGTCGAACATAGTTCTGCTCTATGATGGTGACGCCGCAGGTCAACATGCAGCCTTGCGAGGTACTGATATGCTGCTTGCCGAGCGTATGAACGTGAAGGTTCTACTGCTTCCTGACGGGAAAGACCCCGATGAGTTCGCCCGAACTCATAGTGCGGAGGCATTCAGACAATATGTTGAAGAGAACCAAACAGACTTCATTGTCTTTAAAATTAACCTCCTGCTTAAAGGCGTAACAGACCCTATTAAACGTTCGGAAGCCATTAGCTCCATCGTTCAGAGTATATCGGTTATCAAAGACCCAATACTCCGTGACACTTATATTCGTGAGTGTTCCAATCGCACGGGAGTGTCCGAACGCACGTTGATGGAGCAGATGAACCGCAATATACATCAGTATCGTGAGCAGCAGACACGCGAACAGCAAATTCAAAAGGAGGCTGCTATTCGTGAGCAGCAAGCCGTTGCGCAACCTGCTGCGAGCACTGTTTTGCAGGTGTCGAAGGTGGAACGAATGATCATGCAAACCATTGTGAAAGATGGAGATAAGATCATTTTGCGTGACATCAAAGATGAGTCTACGGGGCAATTACTCAATATTACAGTGGCTCAATATATAGCTTATACATTGATGGAGAACGGTCTTTCGCTTACCAATCCACTGTATGTTAAGATGCTGCAAGAGGCTGTTGAACATTGTGCCGACCCACAGTTCAAAGCCGAAGAATACTTCACTCAACATGTGGACATCGATATTGCCAATGAAGCGGTACGCCTAAGTGTTGACCGATTCCAGCTCTCTGAGAGTCTGCAGGTTAAGGAAACGGAGCACAGTCTGCGTGAGCGTGTGTTGCACATTATGACCGAATACCTGTTAGACTACTATGACTCGCATCTCAAGGAACTTGTTGCAAGGATGAAGCAAACCAAAGATACGGACGAGATGATGGGTATGTTGAAGGAAATTAACGCTATGCAAAACAAGAGGAATATCCTCGCTAAACGCTTAGGAAGCGATATTTTGATATGATTGAGAAGATAAAACGACTCTTTACACAGCCCCTCTCACTGGGCGATATTACCTCCGATGCCAACAAACAGATGGTGACTAAGGCACTCAAGGAGCTTAATTGTGAGGTGGAATGGACTCAAGAAAAGTCTGGAGTGCGGTTCGTTCAGTACGACTTCCAGCGTGGGCACTTCGGAATCCACCTCTTTCCGGGTACGAAGATGATAGAGTTAACCTATCTCTATATCGCTGATACAGATTTAGCTAACGTGCATCTTGTTCGCCAACTGTGTAATGAGATGAACATAAACTCTGATGGTCCGCGCTTCTGTTACACGCTGAATGAAGCGAAGAACAACGTTGATATTCACCTATTCTTTGACCTTCTCTTAGACAGCGATCGTGCGAAAGATATTCTGTCGACGGCTATGTCGAATCTATTTGGAAGTCAGAACGCTTTCTGCCAACGCTTTGATACGGTGGAAAAGGAGGCTAAAGAGAACGAAACAGACGACTTGGAAGCTGCAAAAAGCGATGTGGAGAGAAGCTGTTACATGATTCGTGAACAAGAGCTAACGCATCAGAAGATTGCACCGGGATGGCGACAGAATGATAATAAACCTGCTTCTCTAATGCTGTGGATGGATGTCGCCTTTGGCATGGCAAACTTTGTTCCGTCTGAATTAACCATTGTCACGAATGAAATTCATCACTTGGCTGATAGGCAGGCGATCGAAGTATTCGACCTCTCCACACCGCTGATTGAAGGTGGAAAGTTCGTGCGACAACATGCGATGTTAGACCTGATTTTCTTCCTTCCATCGGCTCCTGACACCCGACAACGCATGACTATCAGCTTGCAACAAGTAGGGAAAGCGAAGGACATATTATATTATAG
>CAUSYJ010000253.1:0-2679 GCA_963535845.1 uncultured Alloprevotella sp. | reverse complement strand
ATATTCCCCTTATCGTGAACCTCCGTACGCTCTAGCTTTACGTGTTTTACGCCTTTGTGTTCTTCATCAATATAACGCGCGTGTTGCTTGAGTGCATCCTTCATTTCTTGCCGATAAGTTTCTGGCTTATCATCACAGGACTGCATGGCATCAACATACGCATTATAGTTGCCCGAAGTGTAGAGTTTATAGAGCGAAAGAATTTCTTCCTCCTTAGGTCCATTATTCTCTATGCTTGTATTGCTCTTGTTTCCACAAGAAAGAAGCAGCAAGCCCGCGAAGAAAGCAAATAGTGGACGCATTATTTTTGACGAATGAAGATGTTGATAGGTGTGCCGGAGAAGTTCCATCGTTCGCGTATCTTATTTTCTAAGAATCGCTTGTAGGGTTCTTTTACATATTGTGGCAAGTTGGCATAGAACACGAAAGAAGGAATCTGCGTGTTGGGCAATTGCATACAATATTTGATTTTGATGTATTTACCTTTGATTGAAGGTGGCGGATAGGCCTCGATGAGCGGTAGCATCTCTTCGTTGAGTTTGGCTGTGGTGATACGTGCCTGACGCTGAATGTAGACATTCTTAGCTGTCTCAAGAAGTTTGTAGATGCGCTGCTTAGTGAGTGCTGACGTGAAGATGATGGGGAAGTCATCGAATGGAGCCATGCGTTCTCGAATAGTGTCTTGAAAATGATCGATGGCGCGCTGGCTCTTGTCTTCTACAAGGTCCCATTTATTGATGGCAACAACGAGGCTCTTTTGGTTGCGTTGAACAAGCTGGAAGATGTTCATATCTTGACTCTCAATACCGCGTGTGGCATCAATTAGCAAAATACAGACATCGGAATTTTCAATGGCGCGAATAGAGCGCATAACAGAGTAGAACTCCAAATCTTCGCTCACTTTACTTTTTTTGCGAATACCTGCCGTATCAACAAGATAGAAATCGAAGCCAAATTTGTCATAGCGTGTCAGAATGCTGTCGCGCGTAGTTCCTGCAATGTCCGTAACGATATGACGGTCTTCTCCAATAAACGCATTGATAAGACTGCTCTTGCCAGCATTTGGGCGGCCTACAATAGCAAAGCGAGGGATACGTGCTTCCTCTTCCTGACGAGTTTCAGGGCCGAGCTTCTCAAGAACGAGGTCGAGTAAGTCGCCCGTGCCGCTACCAGTTGCCGCAGAGATGCAGTAAGGAGTGCCAAGACCGAGCCCGTAAAATTCAGCACTTTGGTAAATATCCTTATTGTCATCGCACTTATTGGCACAAAGAATAACGGGAACTTTGGTTTGTCGGAGGATGGTGGCCACTTGCTGATCGAGATCAGTAATGCCATTGTCGTTATCTACTACAAACAAGATACAATCTGCCTCTTCTGTGGCAACAAGAACTTGTTTGCGAATTTCTTCTTCAAAGATGTCATCAGAATTTACTACCCATCCACCAGTGTCAACGAGAGAAAATTCACGGTTGCACCACTCGCATTTTCCGTATTGTCGGTCACGTGTGGTACCGGCATGTTCACTAACGATGGCAGCACGAGTTCCCGTTAACCGATTGAAGAGGGTAGATTTTCCTACGTTGGGGCGGCCAACGATGGCTACTAATTTGCTCATATATAAGAAAGTTAGTTAGCGGCTCTCTCCAACTCGTTCTTCACGAACGGGGTAGTTTCTCCTGTGGAGCTACCTGAGAGAGCTTTGAATTGATAAAAAATGAAAAATTTAGATATTATGGTATCCGTAAGCGTTGAGACGGCGGTCATTATTGCGCCAATCTTTATCAACTTTCACAAAGAGCTCCAAAAAGATATTTTTTTGAAAAAAACGTTCCATCTCTTTGCGTGCTTCTGTAGATACTTTTTTCAGCGCAACTCCTTGGTGTCCGATAATGATGCCTTTTTGGCTCTCACGTTCCACATAGATAATGGCGTTGATATGTATGGACTTCTCTTGCTCCTTAAAGCGTTCTACAGAAACCTCGCAAGCGTAGGGAATCTCTTTGTCGTAGTAGAGTAGGATTTTCTCTCGGATAATTTCTGTGACGAAAAAGCGAGCAGGTTTATCTGTCCATTGGTCGCGTTCGAAATACGGTGGGGCGTCAGGCAATAATTCTTTGATGCGTCGTAGAACCGTATCGACATTAAATTTCGCCTTTGCTGATACGGGGAAGATCTCTGCTTTTGGCAGTTGTTCGTGCCATTCATTAACGAGCCTCTCAAGGTCTTGTTGATTGGAAGTGTCTATCTTATTGATAAGTAGGAGTACGGGAACAGACATTTCTCGAACTTTTGCCAAGAAATCTGCGTTTTTATTCGCTCGCTCAACTACATCTGTGACATATAGCAGAACGTCTGCATCTTGCAGAGCGGATTCAGAGAAAGCAAGCATGGCTTCCTGCATCTTATAGTTCGGCTTTAGCACTCCAGGTGTGTCAGAAAAAACTATCTGAGCATCATCTGTATTGACAATACCCATGATGCGGTGACGCGTCGTTTGGGCCTTGAAAGTAGCAATGGAGATACGTTCTCCCGTTAATAAATTCATCAAAGATGATTTACCAACGTTTGGATTTCCCACTAAGTTTACAAAACCACTTTTCATATCGCGATAAATTTTAGAGAAGCCCCCTACAGCCCTTTATTAGGGAAGGAAAAGGCTGTAGGGGGTAGAAAAAAGCT
>CAUSYJ010000252.1:0-2684 GCA_963535845.1 uncultured Alloprevotella sp. | reverse complement strand
CATCAAACTCAAGTTGAAAATAGAGTATAACCTAAAAGAAGATGAACCCGAAGCTCTTGCCGCGATCACACGCTACATCACAACACTCGACATACGGTGCAAAACTCTAATTATAGAATGCGCGTACAAGCCAACAGACCCAGAACAAGCATGTACTGCACTGAGCGAACTAAAAAATGACAACGGCCCAATTAACTTCGACACTGTTATAAAAACCATCGACAGGCACTGCAATTACAAAGCTACGTATTCTGCTTACTCAACACTCGAAAACGATCAAGAAGATTCAGAAGAACGAGAAACCCAACCTGCACTCGAGAAGACCGCTAACAACGCGTCACGCGACTTGACAATCGACCAGGTAAAACGGATAATCGCGACTGAATATATCTATGCACAGATTGATCTTGACGACACCTCTATCGATTCGCGGCACAATCTGTCAAACGCCTTCGAAAAATTCTACAAAGAGATATCGGAAGACGAAGATATTCGACAGAACCTCGACACGGCAGTAGAGAATATGCAAGCAGAGCTGACATCCGCCTATTCAAAATTTTTCAAAGACGCACTAAAAAACATCGAAGCTATTACGAGAAATACCCATGCGGGCGGACTAAATCTCACAGTAGGCTCAGAACTACAAACGGGAAGGATGATAAATTCAACAACACGAGTACGTTATCGCGATAACACCACCGAACAGGTATACCCTGAATCGCACAACGGATTGGGATATTCACGACTAACGTATACAATCCTTCAAATTCTCGCATTTAAAGAAAAACGAAGCCGTCGTAACTATGAGACACCAATAAACCTGTTGCTCATCGAAGAGCCCGAAGCTCACCTACACCCACAAATGCAAGAGGTCTTTATTCGTCTTGTTGACGGAATTCTCAACAGCGACTCACAGCTGATAATCACAACGCACTCTTCACACATTTTAAGTGAGCGAAAACTAGAAAGCCTTCGCTACTTTAAACGAGACGGATATAGAATTGAGTGCAAAGACATTTCATTCTGGGCAAAAAACGATCTCACACTGAAGGAAAAAGCATACCATACGATCAGCAATTATCTACAATTAAGAATTTCGGACCTATTTTTTGCCGACTGCGCGATCCTGATCGAAGGCGCAGCGGAACGTATCCTCCTACCAAAAGCCATTACAATGTGCGCCGAGGACCTTAACAGGAGCCACTACACCATTATTGAAGTGGGCGGAGCTTACGCTCAACATTTCATACCACTGCTTGATTTTATCGAAATCCCTTCTCTCATCATCACCGATATCGATTCGGTTAACCCCAAAAAGAGTAATTCTGCTGTACAAACACAACGGGGACAAAACCAAACGACAGCAAATTCAACACTGAAGAACATATTAGGGAGAGACAAAGTTGACGATCTCCTAGACTTGAATGATGACGAAAAGACCATCAACAAACACATTCGAATCTGCTTCCAATCTGAAAAAGACGCTTACCCCCTTTCGGATGGAACTCGACTTTATGCACGAACGCTTGAAGATGCAGTAATATATGCCAATACCTCAGTCTTCTCTGATCTGGGACCAAAAGATCACTTTGAAGAAAAGAGAATCAAATCACTTCTAAAAAAGTCAACAACTGAGGACGAAATTGCAGTAGCCGCGTACGAAGAAATACGGAAGAGCACTTTCGACAAAACTACGTTCGCTATCGACTGCACTCTGCTAGACACACTCACTATACCAGATTATATTTCTGCAGGCTTACGATGGCTCAGCTCTAAGACTCAGACTCCAGCGGTAACTGCGGCATCGGAAGAATAGGTTTTACAGCCCATGAATCAAAACGTTATCTCATGTCTCGAAGCACACCAGAATTTCATCTTTGAAGCGGGGCCCGGTTCTGGCAAGACAACAACACTTATAGACTCATTGGACCACATTCTAGCAGACTCAAAATCTTTCTTTAATCGTTCCACACAGCAGATTGCATGCATCACATACACAAACGTCGCAGCAAATGAGATTTCCGAACGCCTTGGAGAGGCTTCCGAATTCGTTACTGTATCCACAATTCATAGCTTCCTATGGTCTATCATTCGCGAATATCAGCTAGAACTACGCTCTTTACTTCACGAGATGAACCAAGAGCGCGCATTTGGAAAGAAGCTTTACGTCAACAAACTCGACTTAGACGGAATGGAGATTCAGTACGTCGATAAGTACGCCGATCTTTCAAAAGGCGAAATCACGCACGACGGCGTACTCGCGCTTGCCCACAGAGCATTTCAGACCTATCCCACTCTGCGCCATTTCTTAAAATCTCGCTTTCCCGTTTTATTTCTCGATGAATACCAGGACACACACAAGACAGTCATCGAAATCATCAAGTCTTTGGCTGTAGATTCCACGACTTCATCAATCAGACCTACCCAGATACTGGTCGGCCTGTTTGGTGACTCTATGCAGAGTATTTACAATAGTGGTGTCGGCTCCGTGGATCCAACACAATTCAATGCAGTGTCGATCACTGAAGCTTCAAACTTTCGCTCGTCTGCACCAATTGTCGATTTGATTAATAAAGTTCGACTTTGCGGGACATCAGAATTCGACGCTCCTGAAGTCTACCAAACTCCAAAGGGAACCAATCTACCCGCCAATAGCCACTGTTTATTATTCTATACTGATAATG
>CAUSYJ010000251.1:0-2691 GCA_963535845.1 uncultured Alloprevotella sp. | reverse complement strand
TCCTTAGGGATTGTTAACATCATGAACAGTAAATAGTCCTCATAATTCTGACCTTCAAGTTTTTCCGAGTAACCTTCTTGCTTGGATAAATCATGAATCTGTTCCGCATTTTCATTTAGCAGCTTACGAGCTTCGTCTCCGAGCTTATCAGTGAGATGACTATCCCTTAACACACCTTCAACTGAGATTTTCCAATCTCCCTTCTTCTTCATAAGCGGAATTCGCTTGTTATCCAGCAGAGCCTTCAAATCTTCATGAGTCTCTAGCGCCGCCCAGCTTTCCATAATCGCCCCCTGCACCACAATTGCACCTGGCCCCGGTGCAATCAATTCAGAAATTGCTGTGATTATTTTCATCTTCTCGGGATCTTTTGATAAAGCTGCCAGATTAAGAGCATTTCTAATTGCAAAGAGCTCTCTCTTACAAGCTTCAAAATTCTTATTATCATCCAAGCTACCTTTTACAATATACTCATACTCATTAGCAAAGAAAGTTTCTTTATCTCCTGCCGTCTTCAGGTGACTGTTCAGCTTGCTAACGATAAATGACATCTCTGAAACCTTGGATAGGACATCCGGCTTGACCTTATCCGCTGCATTGCTATCACTAAGAAGCCCTGTCAGGCCTTTGATATTTATATGGTTTTTATATCCCCTTGATGGCAACGTATCTATAACTACTTGATTTCCGATAGCTCGATTCCCATATTCGGTTTTATTATTGCCAAATGAGTACGAATTTTTCCTAACAGACCTATTTTTTCCATCTACTATAGATTTAGCCTCTTCTGTTGTCATTGCATTTCGCAGCGATTTTCTAAAGTTATCGAGGTCAGACATGCGATATTCATCAAGATTTGCGCTCGGAACATCTCTACGAATTCGAAGCTTATCTTCAAATGAATATTTAGAATACACACTTAAACGTTTTATAACATCGCAGTCATTTCCCTGAAAAGCCATGATTCCATAATCATCTAAAAGATAACGATCATATTCCGAAAGAATAGCCTTTCCCCACAGCTTACCGTTTACTTCTGCCCAGCTTTCTACTGTACGACTTCTCGCTATATTAATAGCCATTATTATCATGGATATTAGTGCAAGGAAAACAAATGACAGCAACACAATAGTAGATCCGCTCTTATTTCTTAACAGCTTCCTCAATAACACCACCAGCTCTCACTAATTTATCTTCGCATACCGAAAAGCCTGTAACCTCTATAGATTTTCGCAGCAGTCCACCCGCAAGCCCGATATTTGCATATCTAACATCTCTCGATTCACTAATTGTCCTGACTACTGGAGAATTTGTATTATCCCACTTGCCTAGCATTTTTCTATGCATATTAGTTTGGGTAATCAGGCATTCAAGATAAAATGTACATAATCTGATAAGCAACATTATCACAAGAATCACAACCGGCAACACTATGCTTGCTTCAACCATCTGTTCGCCACGTTTATCCCAGTATCTCATCAGAACTTGCTTGCATTAAGTGCCTTGAAAGTCTTGTTGACAAATGATGTAATTTCAGTCTTAAAGATAATTCCTAAAGCAACTGCGATTGCAATCAAAATAGCAACTTGAACAAGTTCCATTCCTTCATTTGATTTGAATAGCCTTTTTATATTTTTCATAACTTTCCTTGTATGATTAGCTCATAGGCTAAATCATACTCTCCTTTCCTTTTTTACTGTCTCCTTTGCACACATCAGGCATCGAGCATGCCTACACAGTTATCCACACTACAACTACCGGTTATTTACTACCTTGTCTTTACATTTTCAACACCTCCCTCTATGTCAAGGCTACATGGTCATAAGTGCCGGCGCCATTGTGATGACAATCAGCAATACAAGCAACATCCCAAGCGGATAAGTCATCTTCGTATCAATCAACTTGCCTTGTTCCCTAGCAATGGTCTTCCTTATATCCCACAGGAATTCACTCTCGCGCTCGAGTTTTTCCTGAATATCACTGCCTCGTTTCTCATTTTCTCTCAAGACAGTCGATATCCTCATCAGTTCTTTCACCGAATACTTGCGTGCCATCTCGGAAAACAACAGAGGAATACTCTGATTCGTAAACTCAGCAACATCAGTCATCTCTACGATGCTTTTTTCAAGCTCTCCCAGCGACTCTCTATGCATCAGAGAATAACCATAGCGTATTTTCCGAAACGCATCACTTAAAATAACACCGGAATTCATCATTAGCAATAACTGATTTGTAAACCTCGGCAGTGCCTTCAGAATTTGGTTTCTCTCTTCATGCCCTCTCCGTTTCATCTTGTCGTGCTTGTTTGCAATGACAGCTATAACTAGCACAACATACATAAGCGGTATTGCAATCCAATCACGGTTTGCGCGATTGTCCTTTTTCCAGATAACTATGCTGCCATCATCAAGCTTTGTTGGAAGCACAATTCGTTTTTCTGTTTTCTCCTCAATTTGACTTACTGCAATTCCAAGACTTGCGTTCATTTCAGCCTCGATGTCTTTTGATTCATCACCACCCGATTGCCTAGGACTATCGTTAGCATGTCGTTTGAGCTTTACATTTTGGCTCATGCTCTTGTCACCACGATGAACCTCCGCTATCAGGTCATATTCTTCAAAAACTCCCTCACGTACGTGCTCAATTCCGACTACATGACCTCTTTTATCAACAATATATTTACCACCTAAC
>CAUSYJ010000250.1:0-2695 GCA_963535845.1 uncultured Alloprevotella sp. | reverse complement strand
AGATGTGTATAAGAGACAGAGCCTCGACCATCCATCATGTCTTGATATGCCATATTCTCCTGCAAGACAGACTTACCGACACCAGTTTGACCAATGATATAAACGTGGCGACGACGGTCTTTTGTTCCGATGCGAATAGGTTTTTTAACTCCACGAAATTCGTTATAACCAATCAACAGGCCTTCGTCCAAAACATCTGTAGGACCATCAACCTGTTTAGACATCTGGCGTTTAACTTGGGAGGTCGGTATTGATGAGGAGCCAGGTAAATGGAACAACGTTGCCATTTCTACACTATTCAGGATGTTATATTTTATCTGTTGTGGAAAAAACCTCATTATGTAGGCTGTTGTAATTTCCTCTATATTGCGCGTAACTGAGAACTTAAAGCCATTATTTCGTGGTGAATCAAACAACGCAAAAGCGGCAATAATATTCTTCAACAGAGATTGAGACCTTGCTGCAGTATTAGAAGAGACCACAACACGAATCAAAACCTCATAGGCTGGATACCTAGTCTTTTCACTGACAGCATCAACTTCTGCCTGCTCAAGCGAACTCAACGGCTTATTTTCTTCTTCTTTTTGCTTTTCATCATTTTCTTGTGGTGGTTTCCACAACGCTTCCAAAATATCCTTCGGGGCTATAAGTGCACCAATACCCGTCTTTTTCTTTTTATGTTTTCGCAAATTGTCAATGTGAAGCTCAGAGGCTTTAGCCCAGCCGTCATATGCTGGCCTGATGAGAAATTGTATACCAATTCCATCGTCTTTCGATGCAGACGAAAGCGCATTAAGTAATGCCCGCGATGCATCACGCTTTGATTCTTGATACGTCGCTATTGGATAAATGAAAGACTTGCGCAAGGTGAATTCACCGCCTATCATGCCAGAAGTACGACCAATCTCACTAAAAATATTCACTTCGCTCATCTCCTCCAATCGTGCTGATGGATAAGCTGCTATGATAGCTTGGCGAATAACGTCGATCAGCACCACAGGCACCACTGCATAATAGTGGACTAAACCACCAGTAGCGACAATCTCAAGAGATATATGACGCTGACCATAAAACTTACTCTTAAAGCCTTTGGTAGCGGTGCTGGATATAATATTATACATAACCTGTGCCTGAGAGATGACCTCCTCATTGAGGTCACGCTGGTCACGGCTACCATTATCTATATCCTCACTGGTCGGAGGCAAATGTATCAACAAAGGCACCATTTTTAGGCCGCGCTCATAGTTCTTTGCTTCACGCATAGCATTACGGTACAGTATAAAAATTACTGATGTTCCAACAGCTATAATCCCTAATACCAGTAATCCTAAGATGAGAACTCCACCCATTAATCCATCCTACTCATTAGACTGACCAAGAGTCTTATTATATCGTTTCTTCAAATAATCTGCTTGCAGCTGAGCAATGACCCGCGCTCGTTCATGAGGATTCCCCTCTGTTAGAGCAATTAAACTCTTTAGCTTATCAACCCACTCTTTCTCAATCAAATCATCATCCCCTGCTATAGAAGGAACTCCTGCCATAACTGCATCATCATCCGTCTGCGGTGTCTGAGCACTAGCAGGATCCTGAGGAGTAGGCTGTGCCAAGTTTGCTATGTCAACAACAGGCAACGCCGGCGTAGCAGGTAATTGCTTCCCCTGCTCAATGGACTGTACCCCATACTGTTCAAAACTTTTTTCTTGATTATCATATTGACGCTCTACATCAGGAGCTACAGGCGCTGATTCTGTCCTCGGTATTACTGGCGTCGTCTCAGGATTCATACTCAAATTATATCATGGTGTACACGAAAAGACCATGTTAGAACCTCTTATATACGTACAAACAAGCAATCACTTCAAAGATGACAACAAGACAGATATCAAAAAGCTTTATGCCGCCAATAGATTGAATTCCTAGCAATATAACTGGAGCCAAAGCAAGCACGCTGGAGAAATAATACAATTTTATATCCTGTCGATTTTTACTACCATCTCTAGGCTTTGGCACATGTAATATAGAAAATAAAAATCTCAGCAAAATATATAAAGCGCTAGTTAGTGCCACATATAGGGAAAATAAAAACAAAAGAACCCCAAAAGGACCTATGCCAGATGGGGTAGTCATATTTATAATCAATAATACTGTTAGGGTTGCAACGCAGCCAATTGTAATAGCGATCTTCTGCTTCATATCACATATTATACACGAGCGCATAGCCCAAAAGAGCCCGAGCGATAACAGAAGTTGAACTATCAAACGCTCCATCCGCCGCTTTAAAACAACTATTAGGGCGCGGGCATTGCGAGTTCGTCGTTATCGCTCAAGGCGACTGACCGCTCCTTATGTAAGGAGCATGTCCTTGCGTGAAGTTCCTTCCACACATCCAGTACTCTCATTACCAATACCCTACAAAGATAAGGATAAACTGGATGTGTGTGTACTATCCACGCGCGCTCAACACCTATACTATTTGTAACTTGCGAATAATCACAAATAACTTTAGTGGAGCATCGGCGGCACCATGCCTAAAACACAATAACCAAATATAGACTATATGCTTTCAGCTTCATGTTGCAGCCGTTCCCTACACCAAAGTAATATTTAGCGCTAAGCGATATTCTAGAATTAATTATTTTAATGTACTTTTTTGCTTTGTTTATTTTTCAAAAGCTTATGTACACATATTAGC
>CAUSYJ010000249.1:0-2704 GCA_963535845.1 uncultured Alloprevotella sp. | reverse complement strand
ATATATTATGGTGCGCTCCAGCAAAGGCAAAGGCCACCATCATTGCATTGTTAAGACCAAAAGCTCTGTTGGGAAGTTCGCCAAAGAGGGATATCTGACAATCGGAAAAATTGGTATTGGTCCGGAGAGCACATGCTTTTTCACCATTCAAGTTGGAGATAATCATTTTATAACCTCCATTGGGTAATAAGTATACACCATGGTTGTTACCTCCGCAGTCGAATTGTCCTACCTCTGAACCTTCAGGCTCATCATTAACGAGTCCATCGCCAACAGTCATTGTAAACATTAGCTCTTCCTTGGTTTCTTTAACGTAAAATGGAGCGTATGTTTCTAGATAGTGGCGGCCGTCAACGTCGTCTAAAAAGTGAACGCGCAGATAGGCTCCGGCAATGCAGAAAGAAAGGTCTTGCTTATTCATTTCTTGAAAGTCTGATAAAATTATTGTTCTTCAGTTTTCTGAACTGCAGGCACACTGAATTGGAAGTCTGAGGCAGATATTTCTTTGAGAGTATCAGGTTTTCCCTTGCTCAGTCTTTTGCGGAGTTTCAAATATTTTTTCTCTAATTTATTGCGATCTGTTGCAAAGAAAATAGCGCAAGTTTGATTACCTTGGTACTTAGATTCTAAAAAATGTTGAAACTCTGCAGAATAGAAACTGCGATACTCAAGAAAACCTGTCTTCTTTTGAAGGGAAGCCCCTTGTAAATCTTGCACAGAAGAGATATAAACAATGGAGTCATTGAAACTTGTGCTTACTCCAAAAACATAAATTTTGCCATCATCTTTAGCTTGCATGGCTACAGCCATGAGCATGGCGATAAAACTTAGGAATATCCTTTTCATTCTCATTTGTTATTTCTCTGCAAAGATAGTGTTTTACTATGAATCGCAAGTTTTACTTCCTTATATAATGGATAACGAACCGAAAATCATTCTCTTTATGAGAAATTACATATCTACAGATAGTAGACCTTATCAAAAGGTGGAGCGTAAATGTGACAGGTCATTGTATAAATAAAAAAATCTGCAAGTAACCTAAAAGTGCTTGCAGATTTGAGCGTCTCAAAAAATTAGAGATATGTTTTCAGAATCGTACTTTCGTGAGCATTGCGCAAAAGGCTTATACCTTTTTCTTTGATTTGCCGGACTCTTTCGCGACTCAGATTCATCTTTTCGCCGATTTCCTCTAGGCTGAGTTCGGGGTAGCCGATACCAAAGAACATTTGACAATTTGGCGTTCTCTTTCCGGTAGTTGATGAAGAGCTCGATCTACTTCTTCTTTCAGAGATTCGTTGGCGAGGTGACTGTCTGTGGCTGCATTTTCTGGATTGTAGAGTAAATCAAGCAGACAGCTATCCTCATCTTCTACGAGTGGCGCATCGAAGGAAATATGTTTCCCCGATGAGTGTAGAGCCGTGGAGATTTTATCTAGTTCTAGGCCGGTTCCATCTGCAATCTCTTCGATCGAGGGTTTACGTTCGTTCTTTTGTACAAACTCATTGTAGAATCTCATCACGCGACTGGCATAACCCACTTGATTTTGAGGGAGGCGTACAATGCGACTTTGTTCTGCCAATGCTTGTAATATAGATTGTCTGATCCACCATACTGCATAGGAGATAAACTTAAAGCCACGGGTTTCATCAAAACGTTTCGCAGCAGTGATGAGTCCAAGATTTCCCTCATTAATAAGATCTATTAAGCTCAATCCTTGACCTTGATACTGTTTGGCAACAGAAACTACAAAGCGGAGATTTGCACTAGCGAGTTTGTTGAGAGCTTCATTGTCGCCTGTCTTGATACGGCGTGCAAGTTCAACCTCTTCGTCAGCACTGATGGTAGGTTCCTTACTAATGTCTTGCAGGTACCGCTCTAAGGATTCTCCTTCGCGGTTGGTAATCATCTGCAGAATCTTCAACTGTCTCATAGGTTCAAGATTAGAAGGTTGAAAGATGTGATTTTATTGGTATTTCTTTATGAAAGATTCTACTGAAGTATCGCCGAGTTGCTTTGCCTTGTTTAGATAGCTAATAGCCTTTGCCTTGTTTTTGAGTTCTCCATAGGCAATTCCTAGGAAGCGGTATGCATCTGCATTATCGGGAAGCTCCTTTATCAGGGCTTCTCCTGCATCAATTGCCGTTTGGAACTCGCCTGCAATAAGCCATAAGGAGACTTCTTCGAGACGATAATCGAAGTATTCAGGTTTTTGAGACAAAGTCTGCGCATAGCGGATATCATCAATGGCTTGTTTGTACATACGGCATGAACGTTCGGCTTGTTCGCGAATATAATAAAATTTTGCAGTAAGGGATGCAGGTCCCATTGCACTTTCATAATCATTGTAGTCTGCAACAGCTTGGCGAAACTTACCAAGGCGTGACAGATATTGAGCACGAACGAAGAGATAGTTTGCGTCGTTCTTACTATAAGGTTTATTGAGGCGGTTTACGCAACTATCTAGAAGAGCAAGTATTTTTGTGCTGTCGCCTTTCATAAAGGAGAGTGCGTTGGCAGCTGCATAGAATGACTCTGGAGACGCAAAGTTTGTGGTATTTACTTTATTATAAGCATCGTAGGCTTTATCGTACTGCTTATTGGCGTACAGACAGTGGCCTTGTTGCATGAGATAAAGCGGACTTGGATTAGCTTGATAGGCGAGTTCTGCTTCTTCTAACGCACGCGGAAGGGTCCAATCTGAATT
>CAUSYJ010000248.1:0-2720 GCA_963535845.1 uncultured Alloprevotella sp. | reverse complement strand
TTCTAAGTCCTGGCGTGAAAAAGCATAAATTCATACATAAGGATGAAAGTTGATTGCTTAAACGATAGCCCGAGATTGGGAAGAAGATGTACCCTTGGCGTAGGAAAGTTGTACTCGCCAGTGCTTGTGACTATTGCGGTGTTCGGCTCTGTAATAGCAGATACTCCAAGCAAATCCAGCCACGGGAGAGTGGAAAAGGGCGTAAGTCGCATCCGACAGTATGGAAGGCTTGTTTATGTCGTACTAAACGGGGATTGCCTAAAACAGAGTGCCTGCAAAGGTTATGAGTAACGCTGTAATGCGGAGGCTCTGAAAATCTGTCATGGCAACAGAGTTCCCATAGTAGTCCGAGAGCGTTAATGGCGCTTGCATGGCGAAGGGGAACAGTTAGTCATTTTCAAAACAAAAAGGGAGGTGTGAGAGACATCGTGAGAAATCCGATTAACGTTTTGAAAAGCCTTGAAGACAAGGCATGTGTAAGTAACTATAGATACGAGAGATTGTATCGCAACCTGTATAACCCAGAGTTTTATCTGTTGGCGTATGCTAACGTTGCAAAATCTCAGGGAAGTATGACTGCAGGAGCAGATGGTCAGACACTGGAAGGTATGAGTATGCCAAGAATTGAGCGGATTATCCAATCAATGAAGGATAAATCATATCATCCACAACCTGCAAGGAGAAAGTATATCCCTAAGAAAAATGGAAAACTGAGACCTCTCGGTATTCCTTCTACGGATGACAAAATCGTGCAGGAAATAGTACGCATGATACTCGAAGCTATTTATGAGCCTACGTTTGAAAACTGTTCACACGGTTTCAGACCTCACAGGAGCTGTCACACTGCGTTAATGCAGGTTAAAAGAGAGTTTACTGGGGCAAAATGGATAGTAGAAGGTGATATACATGCGTGCTTTGATAATTTCGACCATCACGTGCTGATTGACCTGTTACGTAGACGGATTAACGATGAAGCTTTTATTGAGCTGATTTGGAAATTTTTGAAGGCAGGATATATGGAGCAGTGGGAATATCACTGTACCTACTCCGGCACTCCACAGGGTTCGGGTATAAGTCCCGTATGTGCAAACATCTATCTGACAGAATTGGACAGATTCATCCATGAATACAAGGACAGATTTGACAGGGAAACAGTGACAAGAAGGAAGACCAGCAAGGAATACGAGAAAGCATCAAGACGCTATAGAAAGGCTCGCAGAGCCATGGCAGAAAATGCTGTTCATACACCTGAAATGGTCAAAGAATTCAAGGAGTCACGCAGGGAGAAAATAGCGCAGAACTATAATGACCCATTTGACGAGAGCTTCAAGAAAATCCAGTATAACCGTTATGCGGATGACTTTGTTATAGGGGTCATAGGCTCTAAGGAAGATGCAAAGAAAATCAAAGAAGATGTGAAGGAATTCCTGTCACAAAAGATGCATCTTGAAATGTCCGAGGAGAAAACCAACATCACACACTCCAGTGAGAAAGTACACTATCTGGGATATGACTTCAGAATTATCAGGTCAAAAAACGTAAAACGTACAAAAACAGGTGACCTTAAAAATCCATGGTACGGAAAAGTGTTTCTTTACGTACCCAAAGAGAAGTGGGTGGCTAAGGTAATGGAAAAGGAAGCGGTAGAAGTCAAACGTGACAAAGTTACGGGAAAAGAAATGTGGCGACCGATGCCACGCAAAGAGCTTATGAATCTGAACGATGCTGAAATAGTTGCGAGGTTCAATTCGGAAATCCGCGGTTTGCATAACTACTATATGATAGCGGAGAACGTTGGAGCCCTGCATAAATATTATTATATGGCGAGATATAGTATGCTTAAAACTCTCGCTGGAAAGCATCGTACATACGTCAGTGAGATTAAGAAATGCTATATGCAAGGCGGAGTTCTGAGGATTCCTTACAATACCAAAGCAGGTCCGAAGGTCTGTGAGTTTTATCATGACGGTTTCAGAAAGCAATCGAGAGGATATGATAATGTATCCGATATCCTGCCGACCTATAAGAAATATGATACAAGATTTACTATCATAAACAGGCTTAAGGCAGGCAAGTGTGAAATATGTGGAACAGATGCAGACTATCTCATCATGCACCATGTCAGAACACTAAAACAGCTGAAAGGGAAGGACATATATGAGCAGAAAATGCTTGAAATACGCAGGAAATCCCTTGCGCTATGTCCAAACTGCTACGGCAATTTACACATGTCAACGCCAAAAGGCGACTAATGGGAAGCCGTATACGCCGAAAGGTGTAAGTACGGTTTCGGAGGCGGTTTGGTGAAACCTACGTGAGTAATCACGCAAGGCGCACCGTGCCTACCTCATATCTTTTGCAGATGCATTCAAGCTATGTGGTTACTGATCCGAAAGGCAGCCTTATAGGGGAAGTCGGAAATGCCCTTTATAAGAACGGGTACAGGATTAAAGTATTTAACACAATAAATTTTACAAAATCAATGCACTATAATCCGTTTGCATATATCCATTCAGAAAAGGACATATTAAAGCTGGTTACGACACTTATTGCGAACACTAAGGGGGAAAGCAAGGGAAGTGACGACTTCTGGCTGAGTGCGACTTGTTAGTAGGCGGTAAAAAGCCCACGCATAAACTGATAGCGGTTTATGAACTGATAATTCGATAGGTGGAATGATGGGGTAACGCCCTGAAATGCCTAGTCTTGATGGACATGCG
>CAUSYJ010000247.1:0-2733 GCA_963535845.1 uncultured Alloprevotella sp. | reverse complement strand
TGGGGAGTATCATATGTTTTCTTTTATGGCTTGTCCGCAAAGACGATAGAAGTCGCAGTGTTTGCAGCTGTCTTTAGAGGGAGTAGCAATGAAGGGAGTAGACGTGTCTAGGAGGTCTTCAATGAGGTGCTTTAGATTCTCTTTAAAGTTCTTAAAAACTTGATCTTGAATGTTTTTGTCATTACCCTCTCCAATGATTATTCTCGGGTCATAATCTTCTTTTGTTGAGAAGTGCGGATAGAAGAGGGCTGAGGAAAACCGATCTACTTCTGTAATTTTCTTACTGTAGTATTCTCATTGGGAAGAGTATCAATATCAAGGCGGTCTACGAAACCTCCGATAGCAAACTCGCGTTTCACTCCATTGACCATCACATCGATTTTTGTCCCATGAGGTTCTTCGAGTGTCAAGATTTTTAGAAACTCAAATTTACTGTCAAACTTGAGGAGATTGTGCAAATAGGTGAGCACAATTTCTGTTACGAGCGCATTGGGCAATAATCCTTCTTTTTTATATGCCTGAAAGATGAATTGACGGAGTTTTATCTCCTTTGATGGGGAGAGCCAAGATTCTAAATCCGACTTTGAAATAATAGGAGTATTGTATTTGTTTTTTTCCTTATTGTATCCGCAAATTTCCTTATAGAGCAGCTCGGCAGAAGTATGAAAGATATTACCAAAACTATTGGCTTTTATCTCGTCGGGAGCAGGAGCAGGAATTCTTAGTTTTTTTACCTTTTGGTAATAGAACTTGAGAGGACATTCGATATAAGCGTTCAAGGAAGAAGGGGAGAGCATTCTGCGTTCTCCGTTTCTTCCCAATGGATTGAGGATATCAAAGAGATTGTCGGGCTTTTGAATAGGATCTTCGCTTAATGCCTCTCTTTGGGGAATATCCACCAACGTTTCGTGGTGGATATTATCGTAGATTTTAGAAACTACTATCTGTTGGAGAAAACGTGAAGGCTCGGCAGTGGCAATGTCTGTTGTAGAATTGTAGAGTATGCGCACTTTGCTAGGTCTCTGAAGGAGGCGATAGAAATAGTATGCATATACGGCATTTCTCTTCTCCGAGCAAGTCAGATTGAATGCTTTGCGCAGAGTGTAAGGAATGAAGGAGTTTTCTGATTCAAGCTTCGGAATTTTTCCTTCATTGGCCGATAGTAGAAGGACGTTGTCAAAGTCGAGATTACGTGACTCTAAAAGTCCCATTACCTGGATGCCATCAATAGGATCGCCATGGAAAGGAATAGAGAGCTTGCTTAAAACCTGTTTGATGAGGCGGTGGAGCGTGAAGGTTGTGACTTGTAAAGTCTTGTTACGAAGTAAAACAATAAAGCGTTCAAGCGTAGTGTGAACTTTGTAATATGCTTCAGTATAAAGAAGTGATATGAATTGATGCTTGTTGCTCGCGTCTGTTTTTTCTTGTTCATTGTTTTGCAATAAATTACGTGCTGCTCTTTCAACAACAAATTGAATGATTTGTAGCAGTTTTTTTTGCGAACGCTTACGTTGCGAATGTTCTGCAATATTTAGGAGTTGGTCAATGAGGGTATAGACAGGAGTATGCGTCAGTTGGAAACCTTTGGTGATATTCACCTTTAGTTCCGTTATATCTGTTCCGTCTTTATTCTCACCAACAATCGCTGGCAATGCATGGAGAACCGGTTCGGTTAATTCTTCATTACAGAGAATGATGGCTGTACGAGGCTGATTCTGTAAGTCGAGATGTCCGCGCGATAGTTGTAGCCAATCGGCGACAGAAAAGGCTTGTATATTTTCGCCTGGTGCTTGTACGATTTCAAATTCTTCCTTTGGTTGAGATAGGTTATTGAAATGTTCTGCTGGTAACTCATTGGGGAATTCACGAAGATCTTCTCTGATGAAGATACCTGCTTCGTATTCATTGTGTTCGGATACGTAGAAGTTATCATAGTCCCAATAGAAGCGTGCTTTTTGTTGTTGATTAAGCCATGTCAGTAACTCGTGTTCTACATAATCGAGAACATTAAGACCTACAAAAACATATTGTTTTACTTCTTTGGGACATTTGATGGCACCCTGCTTGAGTTCCTTTACTACGTCCCGATAGAGTGCTCCTTCATAGGCTTCCCCCTTAGCAAAAAGTTCATCGTTGAGAGTTGTATAGATATCGTACAAATGGTCCCAAACTTCAAAGAATTTAGCGTGAATACCAGAATCTCCTTTTACGTGTTTATGAAAGAAAGCATATAATTCGGCGCGTTGCTCGGGCGTGATATAGCCATCGTCCTCTAGTTTTTTTAGATCGCTGATATTGCAAAATACTTTCTGTGCATCATGTTCGAGAGAGAGATTCTTATCGATATCATCAAATTCGGCTAAGAGGCGTTCCCCCCAGCTATAAAAGTGATCTAGAGTTTCTTTTGAATGTGTTTTGCACACGTATATATTATATAGGCGACAAATGACTTCAATATCGTCGGCTAGAGTTTTATGGGAGAACGATTTGAAAAGCTCACTGATAGTCATATATTGTGGAGCCCAAATAGCTTTCCCTTTGAGTAGACTTTCTAGATGGCGATTAAAAAATAGGCTAGCACGTTTATTAGGAAAAACTAAAACAAGTTGTGATAAATCGTTAGAGTACTGCGTTTTAGCTATGATGTCTTGAGCTACTAATTCAAGGAAGTATTTCATTATCTTTAGTTTTTGATTGAATGATAAAGGTATGAGAATTATAATTCAACAGGGA
>CAUSYJ010000246.1:0-2737 GCA_963535845.1 uncultured Alloprevotella sp. | reverse complement strand
TCCTTGTATTATATATATGACTATAGAACGTGTATTTGAGATAAGGAGAATGTAAGTAGACAAGATAAGTTGTCTCTGTTTTTTTTAGAATATAGTTGCTCGGGTGTAGGCGTTTTACGTTTCTTAGCTTTATGTGTATTTCTTTTGGAATCACTGCACATAAAAAAAGATAAAAGCTGTGGGTATGTAGCAAAAAACGTTATCTTTGCAAAAAGTAATATTCAAACTGATCAATATGAAAAAAATAGCAGCGTTGGCACTTGCGCTTTTAGCCGTGCCGAGCTTTGCACAGAAGTATTCTGTTACGGGACAAGTTCCTAAGGAACTCAAGAAGGTGTACCTCTACAACTTCGAGTCGCAGAATGATCAAAAGCCAGATAGTGTGGTGGTCAAGGATGGCCGCTTTAGTTTTTCAGGCGATGCACAGGGAAAACTCTTCGCTATGCTTTTTGCTAAGGATGGAGACTATTCAGTTCCAGTTATTTTGGACGGGAATGTAACTGCTGATTTGGTGAAAAATGTTATAGCAGGTACGAGTGAGAACGAAAAGCTCTCTGCTGCTATATTGCAGTTAAAGCCTCACACCGATGCGTTTCAGAAAGTGTTAGGAGAAGTGCGCAAGTATCAGCGAGAAGGGAAAGAAATGCCCGAATCTATGCAGCAGCAACTTGAAAGTGCTTATGAGAAAGCCATCGCGGGCATGACTGCTGATTTGAAAAAGATATGTGATGAGAATATGCAGTCCATTTTCCCTGCTTATTTCATCAGTTCTCATTACAACGACATGGACAAGGCAGACATCATTCGATATGCCGATTCTAATGCCACTTTTATGAATGTGGGAATGCTCAAGCGTTTGCGCGCGAGTGTTGAAGGCTGGAAACGTCAGCAACCAGGCGTGATGTTCACCGACATTGAGTTGGCCGATACTACTGGTGTTCAGCATAAGCTTTCCGAGTATGTAGGTAGAGGTAATTATGTGTTGATTGATTTTTGGGCTAGTTGGTGTGGACCTTGTATGCGTGAAATGCCCCAGGTGAAGGCACTTTATGATAAGTACCACGCAAAAGGTTTCGATATTGTTGGTCTGAGTTTCGACCGCGACCATAAGAATTGGGTGGGAGCGATTCAGCGCAAAGGGCTGAATTGGCATCATCTGTCTGATTTGAAGTACTGGGATACGCTTGCAGGGCGCACCTATGGAATCAATGCTATACCTGCTACGTTGCTAGTGGGTCCTGATGGAAAAATTGTAGCTGCTAATCTTCACGGAGAAGAGCTAGCTGCAAAGTTGAAAGAGATTTACGAATAATTTAGCGTATAAGAGAGGGCGGACTTTGCAGGGAAACTCAAAAAGAACTTGCAATGTCCGCACTTTGTTTTATTTAGCTATCGGTTTTGACGATAGCAGATATAGATAAAAAGATTGTAGAAACACTTGTGGAGCTTGCAGCATGGCGTACTTTTGCAACCAGAAAATGAAGGTAACGTTATGGCAAATGCTATTGTTGGTATCTCGGTCGCCGTTATAGTAACGACATTTGTGGTTTGCAATGCCCTCCACTTTTTTCGCACAGAAATGCGTCATCGCTCCATTCATGGAGCATCGTTTCGCTATTTTGATGTGCATGAGGACTAAGAGAAGATGGAATTACGCCAATTACGGTATTTCATAAAGGTGGCAGAACGTCTCAGTGTGTCAGAGGCAGCTAAAGACCTCTGTATCACCCAGAGCACATTATCTCAGCAAATTCGCCAGTTGGAAAATGAGTTGGGAGTCCAGCTCTTCGACCGAACGAGTCGAGGTGTGAAACTGACAGAAATGGGCGTAGAAATGTTGCCTTGTGCTGCGAAGACTGTGCAAGATGCAGAAGTTTGCGTCGATCACATCTCCGACATACAAAACCTCAAAGCAGGTGTGCTCCGCGTGGGAGTGTCATACAGTTTCGGATCAATGTTGGCCACAGTGCTTGCAAAGTTTATGAAATTGTATCCAGGAGTAAAGCTCGACATTCACTACAAGAAGACGGACCATCTGATGGAGCGCTTGTGTAATCGCCAAATTGATTTGGCGTTGGCTTTTAAGCCAGAACGAGTGTATCCAAATTTAGAGAGTAAAACGCTTTTTAAACGTAAGCTCTCGGCTATCGTCAACCGCTACCATCCATTGGCGAATAAAAAGACGGTTTCCTTGAAAGATTTACTGCCATTCGATATGGTCTTGGTGACCCATGGAATGCAGGCACGAGAACTATTTGAGGCGATTCTGAGTAAGACGGATATAACGTATCATGTACGAGCTGTACTGAATACCGTTCCTGCTATTCTGCAACTAGTTCGAAATTCACAGTTCGTCACAGTACTCTCAGAAGAAACTATTCGTGGGGACCGGTCTTTGGTTTCAATTCCGATAGATGTTCAAGGCAATGTGATGGAGGGTTGTGTTCATTGGTTGCGCGACAGCTATGTGAAATCCTCAGCAAAAGAGCTTGTAAGGCTGCTGATGGAGGAGAATAATCTCCACGAGATAGTCAATGAAATTTGAAAGTTTATTTCTTGGTAAAAGTTTTTTAGGATAACTACATTGTAAAGGTGACTTTGTCACTTTTCGCCTAACAGGGGTCTTCGTGAGAAGGCACCTGTTTCGCTTTTATAGGAGTAGGGGAGTTAGTGTGTCCTAATGAATCTCTTTAAGAATGCTGAAAAAGATTCTACTTTTTTTTTTATTTCAAAAAAA
>CAUSYJ010000245.1:0-2751 GCA_963535845.1 uncultured Alloprevotella sp. | reverse complement strand
TAACTCGATAAATAAATATTGCAAAAATGAAAAGTATAAACGTTTTACCGAAGAGCATGATTGTTTTGCTCTCTTTCTTGGCTGTTATAGGCCTTTGTCTGCTTTGGGGAGTCATAGTGCGCAACGGATTGGTTCAAGAAAATGAAAGTGTCTCTACTGCTCGGGCCAATGTGCAGACACAGTACCAACGTCGAGCTGACTTAATTCCTAATCTTGTAAACACCGTGAAAGGTTATGCCAAGCATGAGGAGCAGACTTTCAAAGAAGTGGTTGAAGCACGTGCAAAGGCAACTCAAATCACGGTTAATCCAGAGAACTTGACGCCTGAGAAGCTCAAGGAGTATCAGGCTGCGCAAGGCGAATTGGGAAGTGCACTCGGCAAACTCATTGCCGTTAGCGAGAACTATCCAGAACTCAAGGCTAACGAAAATTTTATGGAATTACAAGCACAATTGGAGGGAACAGAGAATCGTATCAATGAGAGCCGGAAACGTTATAATGAGTCCGTTCAATCCTACAATGTGAAGGTTCGTACATTCCCTTCTAACCTCATTGCTAATATTTGTGGCTTCCAAACAAAGAATAAGTTTGAAGCAGATGCTGCTGCACAAAATGCACCGAAAGTAGAGTTCTAATTTTCCTAAGTTTTCGTTTATTATATGAACAATCGTTATATGGCTCGTGGCGTCTCGGCTATGAAAGAAGACGTACATAATGCTATTAAGAATATCGACAAGGGACTTTTCCCTCAAGCCTTTTGTAAAATCATTCCAGATATTTTAGGAGGCGATCCAGACTACTGTAACATCATGCACGCTGATGGTGCTGGTACAAAATCGTCATTGGCTTATATGTATTGGAAAGAGACAGGCGATGTGAGCGTATGGAAAGGTATTGCGCAAGATGCACTTATTATGAACACAGACGACTTGCTCTGTGTGGGCGCAGTAGACAATATCCTTGTTTCCAGTACGATTGGTCGCAACAAGATGCTCATTCCTGGCGAGGTAATAAGTGCTATTATAAATGGTACTGACGAACTTCTCCAACAAATGCGTGATATGGGTGTAGGTATTTATGCTACCGGAGGTGAAACGGCCGATGTGGGCGACTTGGTTCGTACGATCATTGTGGACAGTACGGTAACGTGTCGAATGAAGCGTAGCGATGTTATCGACAATGCCAATATTCGTCCAGGCGACGTTATTGTAGGTTTGAGCAGTTGCGGGCAAGCCACTTACGAGAAAGAATATAATGGCGGAATGGGCTCTAATGGTTTGACGAGTGCCCGTCATGATGTTTTTGCTAAGTATCTGGCTGAGAAATATCCTGAGAGCTACGACCATGCTGTACCTGAAGAACTTGTCTATAGCGGGAATTTCCGTTTGGAGGATGAAGTGGATGGTGCACCCGTTAATGCTGGAAAACTCGTGCTGAGTCCTACGCGAACGTATGCCCCTGTAGTGAAGCGTTTGCTTGATGAGCTCCGTCCGCGCATTCATGGTATGGTGCATTGTACGGGAGGTGCGCAAACAAAGGTGTTGCATTTCGTTGGCGAAAATTGTCGTGTTATCAAAGACAATATGTTCCCTGTACCTCCTCTCTTCCGTGCTATTCAGCAGCAAAGTCAAACGGACTGGCAGGAAATGTATAAAGTGTTCAATATGGGACATCGCCTTGAAGTTTATCTTTCCCCTGAAGATGCTGATAAGGTTATTGAAATCTCCAAAAGTTTCAATATCGACGCCCAAATTGTTGGCCGTATCGAAGACGGCAAACGCAGCTTGACCATTCAGAGCGAATTCGGCACGTTTAATTATTGATTTTCGAACATCTCGGATAGTCTGCTTCGTTAAACTTCCGAGATTTTCTAATAATAGCTTATGTCAAATAATTCTATACTTGAGAAACTTGATGGCCTGCGTGGCCGCTTCGATGAAGTCTCAACACTCATTACAGACCCTAATGTCATAGCCGACCAGCAACGTTATGTTCGCTTGACGAAGGAATATAAAGATTTGGAAGATCTGATGGATGCGCGTGAGAAGTATGCGCATTTGTTGGAGAATCTGGAAGAAAGTAAGGATATCTTACTCAATGAGAGCGATCCAGAGATGAAAGAAATGGCTCGAGAGGAGGTGGCTACGTGCGAAGCACAGATCCCCGAGCTGGAAGAACAAATAAAGCTGATGCTTGTACCAAAAGATCCAGAAGATGGTAAGAATGCCATTCTCGAAATCCGTGCTGGTACTGGCGGTGATGAGGCTGCGCTCTTTGCTGGTGACCTTTTTCGTATGTATTCTAAGTTTTGCGAGACAAAGGGATGGACCTTTGAAGTTAGTTCTGCCTCAGAAGGAGCTGTTGGTGGTTTTAAGGAAATTGTTATTTCAGTAACGGGCGCAGATGTCTACGGAGTGCTGAAATATGAAAGTGGTGTACATCGTGTTCAACGCGTACCAGCCACAGAAACACAGGGACGTGTTCATACCTCTGCGGCTACGGTAGCCGTGTTGCCCGAAGCAGAGCCTTTCGATGTAGAAATTCACGAAGGTGAAATCAAATGGGACACGTTCCGCAGTTCAGGAGCTGGTGGTCAGAACGTGAACAAGGTGGAATCTGGTGTGCGCTTGCGCTACAATTGGAAGAATCCCAATACGGGTGAAGTGGAGGAGATTCTGATTGAGTGTACAGAAACGCGTGATCAGCCTAAGAATAAGGAGCGTGCGTTAGCTCGTTTGCGTACTTATATCT
>CAUSYJ010000244.1:0-2755 GCA_963535845.1 uncultured Alloprevotella sp. | reverse complement strand
GAGCAGCAGATCATGATCGAGTGCTTATAATTTTCGTGCTCCAATCTCAGAGGGAGGGTGTGCTGCATGATCGACGGTGCTGCATTGATTGTGGCGGGAGGGGCTCGCCCTCCCGCCTAGATTGCATTTTCGCAGCGGATGCTATACTTTCCCCCTCATCAGGGCTGGGGGGTGTTGTAGGGCATCTGAGAGCCGTTTAACGACGCGTGGCGGGGGGTGCAGATCCCCCCGCCACGGGAACTAGGTCATTCTCAATTAGAGCCCGTAATATGCCTTTTTTTCCGTAACTTTTATCATGGAACATTTGATTCTTTTTCGCCGAAAAAGTGCTCTTTTTATACAGAACCAGAGGGGAAATTCAAAAAAGCCTTATTTTTCAAGGGTTTAGGCTTGACGACAGTTACCAAATATGGTAACTTAGTTACCAAATATGGTAACTGTTAAAAACCCCAAATGGAGGTCAAAAAATGTCTCAAAAAAAACAATTGTTACGGACGCCAATTGAGAATGAAAAAGTAATCCCTCTACCAAAAGAAGGAGAATGCACCGTCCTTTTTGGGGAGGACGGAGAGGTCAAAGGGTACATCAATAGACGCAGAGAAAACAGATTGGGGGGACATTGGGTGGCTACATTTCAGGACGGTTTAGCATGGATGGCGAAACAGGAAGGTATGACAGGCGAACAGTGGCGCGTATTTGCCTACCTCGTTAGCAGATTGGATTTTGACAATTACCTCAAGGTATCTCAAAAAGACATCGCCGAGGAGTTACGGATGCAAAAAAGTCATGTATCAAGGGCGATGAAAGGTCTCGTCGATCTTAACGTGATTGCAGTCGGTCCGATGGCAGGACGCTCGAAAACGTATCGACTTAATCCGCGCATCGCACACCGAGGAGCGAAAAATTTTAAGCAGACAATCATCGAGTTCGACGAGCTGAAAAAACGCAAACAGGGGGACGAGAAGAACCCTCTCATCATCGTATGATACATTCCGATCGGCGCCGATGTGCGCCGATTTTTTTCGCCCAGGGCGAGCTACTCTTTTTTCAGGAAAAAATGGGCAAGATGTGGGCAAGATGTTTCCCACTTTCCCTAGTAATATCAACGTTTCATAGCATTACAACATCGTCGAAAGTGACGTTTTAGCTTATTCACTATAAGCCTATAGTATCAAGAGAAGGTAGGAACCTCATTTTTTTCCGGAGAAAAAAACAGCAAAAACAGCAACAAAAAATCGACCCATCGAAGGGTCGATTTTCATGTCATCGAGAACGTGCTCCACGAGATCTTTGCATATCAGCAGCTTGACTATCCAAACCGTCGATTTCCCGCATCACCCTCTCCCGCGCATAGTCCACGATGCTAATTTTGCTGCCGTCTGCGCCTTGCGCCCAAACATCGCCGTCGTACTGCCGTAGTGATCTAAGCGCATCAAGGACATCCCAATCCTCTTTGTCATATCTTCCTCGTTCCTGGGCTCGTCCTTCTTCTCGTCCTTTAGCTCTCGCCCAATCGACTGCATCTAATGCTCTAACGCGCTCCTGCTCTGCTTTCTTCGCGCGTTCCTCTGCCTTCCGTGCCCGCTCATCCGCATCAGCTGCATCAGCCGCCGCCTTCTCGGCGCGCTCCTTCTCCTCATCACGCGCCATGGATGCCGCAGATGCTTCCTGCGCCAAGTAACGCATCCGTGCAAAGTCGTCGTTGTTGACGAACCGTCCAAAGATCAAGTTCGTGGACGCTTGCTTTATGGCCAACATCTCGTCAGCGGAACTTGACACCGTCTTTCCCTGCTCTTTGAGACGCTCCAAACGCTCTGTAACGCGTTTTTCCCTCTCACAGGCACTATCTAGCCTATTTTGTGCTTCAGACGCTTCCTGAGCCGTCTGAGAGAGTTTGAAGCGCATCGTATCAAGGTGCTTCTTCTTGCCGCCCTGCTCGCCGCGCTCCAATCCGTACTTTGCCCCGACTGCTGCATGATAATCCGTATGCAGCTTTGCAAGTTCTTGCGGCGTGAACAGATCACGCGCCGATAACCTGCCATCCTTCGTGACAGGCACTATCCCGAGATGCAGATGCGGTGTCGCTTCGTCCCGATGCACGACCGCGTACATGAGATTCTCACGGCCATACCGACGCGCCACGAAATCAACGGTCTCTTGAAAATACCTATCCTGCTGCTCTCTGCTCCATGACTTCAAGTCCTCTGGCGACGCTCCTGCGATGAAGTCTACGAGATATGTTGCATCTGATCGAGGTTTGCGCTTGAGTTTCAGCTGCGCGATTCGCGCCTTCACTTTTGACGATAACTTTTCCCCCGAGATTATCGTCAAATTTTCTGGGGTTCGTTCTGCTATGATGTCGGGGTTGCTTCGGGACTCTCTCAATCGCATCATGTGATTTTCGATACCCCGCAGCGCTCCGCCTTTGACCTTCTCGACATGTACTATGCTATAGCCCATCTCGCTCACCTCCACCGCCATCATAGCATACATAACACGGATTTCCTACCGTGTTATGTATAACACAGTACACATAACTACGTTATATGCCTGTGCTCTCCGAGGGGGTTCGCGGTGCTGCGCACCGACCCCAAGAAGGGACACAGTCCCTTCTCTGCCCCCTAAAAGGGGGCATTCACATCCCTATCAGACGCTCGCCGCTAGGCAGAGGGGCAAGGCATCCTTGCCCCTTGCTTGATAGCGTCTGGGGGCGGTCACGCGTCAAGGACAAGCCGCTTCGCGGTCGCGCATCCGC
>CAUSYJ010000243.1:0-2756 GCA_963535845.1 uncultured Alloprevotella sp. | reverse complement strand
GGTTGAAATCAGATACATTCGTTATAATGGCGGCAACTCCGGTGCTCTTGTAGGTTGCTAAGTTGAGAAGTGTTCCATTTTCGGGTGTTGTCGTAGTCTGTTCTAAAAAAGGAGTTTTGTGTGCATCAGTACGAAATTTTGCTAAGTCAAGGACGCTATTTGCTCCTAGGATACGGACTACATTGAATTTTTTTCCTTTGGCATCAATAATTTCTGCTCGGTAAGCTCCTTTTAAAAGATTGAAGGAGACAACTCCTTCCCCTTGGCCGTTAATAAAGAAGCCATAGCCATTTGCCAATATAGTACCATCTGCTTTATACGTAAATATGTTGAAGACTGCGTCAGACGGATCTGCAATACCTATAAAGGGAAAAAGTGTAGATAAAGTTAAAATGAAGGATAATAATAGTTTTCGCATGTTTTATTGAAGTTTTAGTAAGGATTTCGCATTGTTGATGGCTGCCTCGGTCATTTGTGCGCCTGAAAGCATATTGGCAATTTCTTGTATGCGCTCTTCGGTGGACAACAAATCTATATGGCTAGATGTTCCATGTTCATTTTCTTTTTTGAATACACGATAATGGTAGACACCAATAGCTGCAATTTGTGGGAGGTGAGTAATGCAGAGAACCTGGCAATTTTTCGCCATACGATTCATAACTTCAGCCATCTTTTCTGCCATAGTACCTGAAACACCTGTGTCGATTTCGTCAAACACAATTGTCGGTAAGTTGCGGCTTTGTGAGATAATGGCTTTTAAGGAAAGCATCAAGCGAGCGATCTCTCCACCAGATGCAATTTGAGCCACATCCTGCATAGCCGTATTTTTATTTGCACTGAAGAGGAACGTTACTTTATCGGCACCATTACTATCTGGCTGATTGCGGTGTTCAAAAGAGAAATTGAGACGAACACCAGGCATTCCCAATTCTTGCAGTTGGATGATGAGTTCTTTTTCAATTTTTTCTGCTGCTTTTTGGCGACTGACAGTCAACTCCTTAGCTGCGGCATACATTGCTTGTTCTGCTTTGTTGACTTCTGCAGTTTTCTTAGCTACTTCTTCATCAATATTTTCAATTTTGTTGATGAAGTTCTTAAGTTCTTCCTGCTTTGTTAGCAACTCTGCAACAGTTTCAACATTGTGTTTCTTTTCGAGCGAATAGATAGTATTGAGTCTGTCATCGACAAACGCTTGTCGTGCGGGATCAAACTCAACAGATTCTAGTTGCTGCTCTAGTTCATCTGCAATATCTTCAAGTTCTATTCTTACACTGTCTATTCTTTCGGATAAGGTTCCAGCAATGGGGAAAACTTTTTGTATAGAGGATAGAATCTGACTACTGCTTTTCAGCTCCGTGACGGGATTGTGCTCATCAACAGAAAAAAGTCCTGACGCCTGGAAAAGACTCTGCTTGATTTCTTCTGCATGCGAAAGAGTATTGGACTCTTCTTCTAGCTGCTCTTGTTCGCCATCTATGAGTTGCGCTTCTTCAAGTTGTTGTAATTGGAAATTGAAAAAATCTGTATCATTCTTGTCTTTTTCTGCTTGTTCTTGGAGTCTAGTTAATTCTGTGGTAGCACGTTGCCACGCAGTGTATTGTGTCGTGTAGTTTAATAAGACTTGAGGATTGGCAGCAATAGTATCGAGAGTTTCTATGAGAAAATGTTCATGCCCCAAAAGTAAGTTTTGGTGTTGTGAGTGTATATCTATTAGATGACTACTCACTTCTTTTAGAAAAGAGAGAGGAACGGGACTGTCGTTGATGAAAGCACGACTTTTTCCTTGTACGGTGACTTCGCGGCGTACAATACATTCCTTTTCATCAAAATCAATGTCGTGGTCTTCTAATAGCTTCTCAAGTTGAAGCCCCTGTACTTGAAATATAGCTTCAACATAGCATTTTCTTTCTCCTGTTTTGATAACCTTAGCATCAGCCCGCTGCCCCATGATGAGACCTAAGGCTCCAAGAATTATACTTTTTCCGGCACCCGTTTCGCCTGTGATGACAGAGAAACCATTTGAAAAGTTGATATCTAACTTTTCAATGAGCGCATAATTGCTTATGTGTAAGTGCTGTAGCATTGTTTTATTTCATTTGTCGCCAAGACGAATTCTTTGACGCATTGATATTGGATAGTATCTCAACAATCTTTTCTTTCTCTGCTGTGGTGCCTTTTCCTTTATAGATATTAACCAATTCGTCAGCTTTTATATCTGTAAAAACTTGTGGGAGAGAAGATAACGATTTGTTTTCGTGCGACTTTTGTAAAAGTCCTATAGCTTCTGTAATAGCTGCTCGTCCGCGGTCAGCATTTTCAGCCATAATGTCAAGTCCATCTCTGTAGTATTTGTATTGCATGCGGCGGAAGGGTTCCATTCCGCTATCTAGCATGTCATTGATAATGGCATATCGATTCTTGGAATCATCAAAAGCTTTCCAACCTTTAGAAGGAAAACTCTGAGCATTATTCACAATGCTTTGCGCTACTGTCAATGCGTCGGTCCCTCCAAGAGGTGACATGGTGTCGTTATCTATTCCTATAATTAAATAGGAGTAGTATGCAATAAGAGCCGTCAGTTCATTATCAATAACGTCAGGGCGAAATTCTAATTTATCGTACTGCTGGAAACGGAAGTTGAATGAAGGATCTTGAATGCTAAAGGCTGTAGTAGTATACGCTGAATTATAAACAGGCCGGACACTTTGCACGCTAAGGGTACATTCGAATGAATTGTCTGATTCATTGTATTTATT
>CAUSYJ010000242.1:0-2772 GCA_963535845.1 uncultured Alloprevotella sp. | reverse complement strand
GCTCTCACCACGCAACTCGGTACGAGTTGTTCTTTTGATAGCCCGGGGTTGGCGATGAACGAGCCTACCCCGGGGAAACGTTCGCAAGGGGATTCAACGCTGTAAGTGTTGAGTTTTCTTTGAGAAGGCATGGTTATAGTGAGGGGATTCATGGAAGATTACGCTTAGAAAGCGTAACACCGATGGCGTTGAATAATAAAAAGCATAATATAATTTGCGTCATTTTACGCGATAAACGGCGTCATTTTATGCGATAAAACGCGGCAAATTATGCGATGATTTGCCCCAAATCATTTTACGATTAATTATCAACCTCATCACCATCCCTAATTAATCCCAAAACAACCTCCTCCATTTTCACGGCTAACTACTCCCCTCCCTCTTCGGGGAGGGGCTGGGGGAGAGGCTTTGTTTACCTCACATCATTCCACCTTTAATTATCAACATCATCACCACCCCTAATTAACCCCAAAATAACTCTCTCCATTTCCAAGGCTAACTACTCCCCTCTCTCTTCGGAGAACCATAGGTCGCTGTTCGTGAAGCCTGCGAAACGAGGAAAGCAAAGGGCTGGGGGTGAGGCTTTATTTCCCTCACCTCATTTTGTCATTCGCGTCATAGCTTCGAGGCAATCCTCACGGTTTCCGAAGGCAGTAAAGCGGATGTAGCCCTCACCGCTTGGTCCAAAACCTACCCCCGGAGTACAAACAACGCCTACACCATAGAGTAGTTGTTCAAAGAACTGCCAGCTATCGGTGCCTGTTGGGGTCTTAACCCAGAGATAAGGTGCGTTTTCTCCGCCATAGACTTGATAGCCCAAGCGAGTTAAGGTGTCGCGCATGATGGAGGCATTCGTCATGTAGTAGTCAATGGTTTCTTTCACTTGCCGTTGTCCTTCGGGCGTATAGATGGCTTCAGCTGCCCGTTGACTGATGTAACTTGTACCATTAAACTTTGTACATTGACGTCGATCCCAAATGCCATTCAATGCAATTCGTTCGCCGTTTAGTGTGGAAGCAGTAACCTCTTTGGGTACAATGGTGTAGCCACAACGCACTCCTGTGAAGCCCGCTGTTTTCGAATAGCTTCGGAATTCGACTGCAACCTTGCGCGCACCACGTATCTCATAGATAGAATGTGGAATGGAATCGTTGCGTATGTAGGCTTGATATGCAGCGTCATAGAGGATGATTGCATCGTTTTCTAAAGCGTAGTTGACCCACTTTGTGAGTTCTTCTTTGGTGAGAACCGTACCTGTTGGGTTGTTGGGATAGCACAAATAAATCATATCTACGCGGTGATTTGGGAGCGAAGGGATAAAGTTATTCTCGGCCGTACAAGGCAGATAAGTCACACTACTCCATCGACCGGCTTCATAAACTCCCGCGCGTCCTATCATGGCATTGCTGTCAATATAAACTGGATAGACGGGATCGGTGACACCGATAGAGTTATCCCAGCGCAGAATCTCTTGGAAATTACCCGTATCACTCTTAGCTCCGTCGTTGATAAACACCTCACTTGGGTCGATGTGTACACCGCGAGAGAGATAATCATGCTTTATAATTGCTTCGCGAAGGAAGTCATATCCTCGTTCGGGTCCATAGCCACGGAAACTTGCTTTGCTTGCCATTTCGTCGGTAGCCTTATGCATTGCCTCGATGACGGCAGGGCAAAGAGGTTGTGTAACGTCGCCAATGCCAAGACTGATGACACGTTGTTGGGGGTGAGAAACCTTGTAAGCATTAACCTTTTTGGCTATATCTGCAAAGAGATAACTACCTGGTAGCTTTAAGAAATGTTCGTTAATCAGTGCCATAATATGTTATTTTGAATTGTGTTCTCTGTTTATTCGGGCAGTGCAATCGTGCCTTCGAAGACGAAAGCAGCTGGTCCTGATAAGTAAATGTGATTGTTGTCGGCCTTCCATTCCACCTGCAAAGTTCCGCCATCCATGTCGATAGTTACCTCACGTTGAGTGCGTTGGGTTCGTATGGCGGCTGTGGCTGTGGCACAAGCTCCCGTGCCGCATGCCATGGTTACACCGCTTCCGCGTTCCCATACGCGTGTGCGCAGCGTGTTAGTAGCCGTGAGTTGTGCAAATTCTATATTGCAACGTTGGGGAAAAGCAGCATCGTTTTCGAGTCGTTTTCCGTGCTTTTCTAAGTCAATGGCATGGATATCGTCGACAAAAATTACGTAATGTGGGTTGCCCATTGATACGAAAATACCCTCTTGAGCGCCTGGAATTGCACTGAGAGAAGGATGATTTCCTGTGAATTGTTCGGGCACATTGAACTGCGGTTCGAGCATGTCTACCGTTACACTTGCCACATGATTGTTGGTGTCAAGGTGCAAATGGAGAATCTTTATGCCAGAAAGCGTCTCAAGACGGATATCTTTTTGTGTTGTGAGTCCTTTCTCATAAAGATATTTTCCGATGCATCTGCTGGCATTACCACACATCATAGCTTCTGATCCATCGGCATTAAAGATGTGCATAGAGAAGTCAGCTTGTGATGTGTCGGAAGGCTTTCCGATGAGTACTAAGCCATCACTTGCGATGCCAAAGTGGGGGCGACTCCATGCAATGGCAGCCTTTTCGGGCTGTGGTATGACTTCACTGAGCGTGTTGACATAGATATAATCGTTGCCCGCGCCATGCATTTTGGTAAAATGAATCATTGTAGACATGATGGAATAAATGTGTTATCGTAATCTTTTTACTTCCTTTTTATCTATGCAAAAATAACATCTTATCAAATAATAAGC
>CAUSYJ010000241.1:0-2774 GCA_963535845.1 uncultured Alloprevotella sp. | reverse complement strand
AGAATGTTTCTCCCCCTGACAAGGTATTCGCAGGTCTAGATTGTCCTGTGAAAGCGTCCATTACGGCCAAATCAAGGCCTTGCTTACCACGGCCGCCACCGGTATAGTCTGAACGCTCCAAAGAGTAACGGCTACGGCTCATCTTTTGAAGACGTAAATTGGCTGCATAAACAACCTCATCTAAAATGGCCCCCAATACATAGCGCTCAAAGGTGACATTTTTAAAACCTTGTTCACCCCCATTAGCGAGATCATTCAATCGACTTAAAAAGGCTACCTTCTCTCGGGCCTCACCCATAGCCGATTCAATTTCCTCTAGTGAAGCAAGTGTAGTTTCTATATGCTGTGTTTCTTTATCCCAAGCCGCTAAATGGCCCACCAATGTATCACGACGTTCTACCGCTGCATCATATACTTCATCCGAAACAGTATCGCTAGGTTTAACAACAGTCTCCGTAGTCTTTAGTGCCGCATCATATACAGCTTGTGCTGTACTAAAGGCCTCTTCCAAGTCATATAACTTAGATTTAAAATCTTCAAACGCATTAAAGTCATGCAATGCTTCTACAAAATCAATTTCACTTAACGCTATAGATTGCAATGACTGTATATATTCCCCATGGAGCGAATCTAGATTCTTTTGTTCTTCTTTTACTTGAGAAGATAAGATTTCTAGTCGACCTCGTTTAGCACTTAGCTGCCCTCGAGCCTCCTCTAATTGTTTTGTAGTCACTGTTAACTGCGCATCATACTCTTTAATTTCTGATGATAAGGATATCACTTGCTTACGCCACAACTCCACATCCGTAGTAGGCAACGATTCTGATAAGGAATCTATTTTAGCTTGTACAGAACCGATACTAACCTCTAGTTCATGCAAAGTTTTAAGCAGTTCATTATGCGCAATTTCCGATTTAGCCAACATATCCTTCGCAGTGCTTAACCTATGCTCCGCATCAGAAATAGTCTTACTTAACTGTTCAGACTCACCACGTAACGTTTTGAATCGTTCCATTTGAGATAACAGAACTTGTTGAAGCGATACAAAGTTTTCCTTAGAAAAACCATCTATAGAGGACTGAAGAATCGAAACTTGTGCGTCCATATGGTTAGATAATTCATGCATCCGCCCCACTAACGCATCCCTTTGACCAACTTCATTCGCTTGTTGTTGTAACGCTTTATCACGAATACCTCGAGCAGCTTCAACCTCATCCTTAGTAGGATATAATTCTGGCTTAGTTGCTAAATGAGGATGTTCTGTAGATCCACATACTGGGCAAGGCTCATCTTCTTTCACGAAAGGAACCAGTTCATACGCGCGCCCTTCTTGCATTAAATGCTCTAGCCGCTCTAAATGCACCTTAGCTTCTTTCACTGTTGTATCAAGAGCTGATAAGGTCTCATCCTTAATGTCGATTTCTTTTTGAACCTGACTAATTTCTTCTACCAACTCAGAATATCTGTGCACATGATTAAGCTGTTCTTGAATAACAGGAACCTGCTCCAGTAATGTACTATTCTCTTGTAAGCGTTTACGTAACCCCTCAACATCTACTTCTATCTGTTTGATGAGCTGGCGTTGTATCTCTAGGTCCGCTTCACTTTTTTTACTATCCAATTGTTTTACATTACCACGTAGTGTAAACATCTTTTTTTTCAACAATCCTAACTCATCAAACTTTTCAGACTGTTGTTGGAGTTGAGCCAAAGTAGTCCTCTTAGATTGTATCGTTTCAGCTTGAGATTCTAACGCTTCATGAACCTCTATACAGTTAGTCTCATGTTGAGTAGCAGTGTCCACACTTTTTTCTGCATCGGACAGTGCCCGTTCTAATGTTGTTAAACTAGACTGTTTATCAATGTATTGTTGATACAATGCATGAACTGGAGATAAGGAATTGAGGAATTGAACCTTTTCACGCAATTGTGTACGCTCAGGTTCTTTAGCTTTCACCAAATCTAATTGAGACGTAGCCTGTACTAGAGATTGTTGTGCTTGGTTATATAGAGCCCACTCCTTACGCAAGGCATTAAATTGTTCTACCTCATTAACAGCCCTATCTCGTTCTACTACAAGTACATCACGATGTGGTACTCGATTAGATAACAGTTCACGTACATGTTCGACAGTTAGCACTGGAGTCTCTTCATCGTGAGGAATAGACTGTATCAACGCCGTTTGTTTCATCAAATTTTCTTCAATGCCAGCTTTTTCGTCATCATAAGCTGATTTAAGAGCCTCTTGTAGTTTTCGATATAACTCTGTTCTAAAGAGCGTATGTAGTAATTCCTCCCGTTCATTCGTAGAGGCGACAAGGAGTTTTCTGAATTCCCCTTGTGGCAATAGAACCACTTGTAAAAATTGATCCTTACGAAAACCTATGATTCGTTGAATCGTATCACGAATGGCAGCCGCAGAGGTAGCGATAACCTTCCACTCACCAGCTTTCATTTCATAGACAGTGGCACTAGCGTTCTGTTCGCGCATACCTGTACCGCGTTTTTTGGCTACCATCTGTTTTGGTAATCTTTCAACACGATATTGAGCATCTCCGATAGCAAAGGAAAAATCTACACGCGTCATGCGCTCAGGTTCCGCAAAATCGCTGCGAATAGCATCGGTTTTCCGCACTTCCCCACTTGGTTCGCCATACAAGGCGTACACCATAGCATCTAAAATGGATGTTTTCCCTGCTCCTGTGGGACCGGAGATGAGGAACATAGAATGATTCTCTAATTCGCTAAAATCCAATGTAACCGAATCTCGATAC
>CAUSYJ010000240.1:0-2776 GCA_963535845.1 uncultured Alloprevotella sp. | reverse complement strand
GATATGTAATCAACGCTATCAAGAAGAAGACCGCAGAAAGTTAATACTTGCATCTGACGCAAGACCATTCCAACCACATGCAAGATTTTGCGGCTGGTGGGATTTCTTGTCTGTATGGGGTCGTTCCGTTCCTCCACTCGTGCGCATGGTGTTTCGTTGCACTCCACACCTCGGGCGCACGTTCCAACCACTCCGTTTCATGGTGCTATCGCTGTGGGGGCATGCTGCCCCCTACACCCCCTTCCTTCCGCCGCACGCCATATCAAAAAAAACATGGGTGTCCGTTTGGCGGTCTCGGTTTTTCGATGTATATTTGCACCAAGCAAATATGCAGAGAAAAACGCACACGAGCACCTTTATGCGATTTTGCAAGCAAAATCCCCTAAAAGTGCTGTGTGCAGGAGGGGTTAAATCCCCTCCTTGACCTCCCCCTCAAAAACCACGGACATGAAGCAGAGCAAACAGGGGGCGTGTAGCTCCAACACGCAGACCGCAAAGGCAAATTGCCTGGTCCACAACAGACGCGATGAAAGTACTGAAAAGGTGCCGGAGTATGTGAACAAAAACCGCTCGCACCTTAACCGGACCATCTTCGAGGACGACATGATAAGGGGACGAAAATCCATCGTCCCACTTGTACATGCCGCAGAAAAGCTATACACGGAAAAGACAGGGCAGAAGTGCCAGAAGTCATTTGCCCCATTCCGTGAAGCGTGCCTGCACCTCAAAGAGGGTATAACGGACGAGCAGCTTATGGACTTCAAGGGCAAGGTCGAGCAGGTAACAAAGTGGAAAGTCATAGGGATATGGCTCCACGAGGACGAGGGGCACGTAAAGTCCAAGTACATCGAGGGGGAAGAGGGCTTTTCCGTCAATCACCACGCCCATGTGCTTTTCAGTTGCCAAGACCTTAACACGGGAAAGGCCATAAGAGCGGACAGAACCAAGCTGTCACGCATGCAAGACCTGCTGGCAGAAGCCACAGGGATGGAGAGGGGAAACAAAGCATCCGAGACAGGCAGAAGACACCGCAGCGCAATGGAGCAAAGGATTTTCAGCCAAGAGCAGCGTGTGAAAGAGCTGGAGGAAAAGGCCGCCATGCGCTGGCAGGGAATAAACGAAGCGGACACGATGCTCAGACAGATACAACGGCAGAACGAGGAAGAGGAGGAAGAACGCAAGCGGATAAAAGCACGGCAGGAGAAAGATTTGAAAGCCTACAACACCAAAAAAGCGGCCAAGGAAGCCCTAATAAGCGCCTCTGAGGGCGTTAAAAGACTTTTCGGGCAGAGTTCCAAGGACAAGACCATAAAAGCCCTCAGAGAGCAAATAAACGCCAAGGACAAGGAAATTTTCGCCCTAAAGTCCGAACGGATAGGGCAGCTTGGCAGCACCACGCAGAAAATTGAGCAGGCATACAGACAGGGATTTCAAGAGGGGCACAAGGAAGTGTATGGGCTGCAGAAGCAACTCAAAGAAGCCAATGAGCTGGCCAAAGACTCCAAAAAATACAGGGCGGATATTGAAAAGTTCCAAGGCATTCCAATCATCGAAAGATGCATCGAAATAATTCGCAGCTATGTTTTTCACTTCAATGGGCGTTTCGATGCGGAGGACAGGAGATTGTTATCTTCTGTCATGCAAGGCGATGCAGATGCAGCCGAGAAACTAAAAGACGCAGCCTATTACGGGTGTAAGGGGCTCGGACAATCCCAATACTACTCAAGATGGAACCAGGCGGAAAGGGAATTGAGAAATATCGCCAACGGAGTGAGAGAAGAAGAACAGCAACGAAGCAGGGGGCTAAGAAGATAGCCTCCTACTTGTTACTTGTCGTCATAATGTCCCATGGCCGACACGATGAACACCACCACGGTCGTATCATTGACCGTGTAGCGTAGTCGGTTCTTTTTGTCGAGCTTCCTCGACCAAATGCCATTGACGTGGCGAAGCTGATGTGGGTGCCCTGTCCCAGTGTATGGGTGTTCCAGAAGCTCTGGGATAAGGCTCTCGAACTTCTTGTAGGCCTGTACATCAGACTTCATCATCTTGATAAGTTCCTCTGTCGCTTCCTCTGAAAATTCTATTTTATACATACTTCCGTACGCTTTAAGAAGTCCGTCAAGCTCTCACCCTCCTGCATCCTGTAAGTCCTGCCGTTCTTGATGTCCTCCAGCCCTTTCTGAATAGACAGAAGTTCAGCCTTTGAAAGGAAATCGTCATCATCGGCAACGCTAATGACAATGGGACGGGCATTCTTACGAGAAACAAAGACGGTCTCACGCTCTGCCAAATCAAAATATTTCTTCTGATTGGCTCTAAATTCTCTTGTTGATACGATCTGCATGGCTCTATGGCTCTAATGTTCGTGGCAAAGATAGGCAAAAAAAAACGAATCTCCAAACATTTTGCGTACTTATTTGCGTACACATAAAAAGAGCCATACCAGACTCTATATTCAAGTGCAGGCAGGCTCTTTTATTACTTTCAGACTCCTAAATTTTTGTCTATCAAAATTTTCTCAGAATATTTAATGACTAAAGGTACAATTAGCTATAAAGCCATAAGAAGGATTATTTCCCTTTCCTCTAAATTCCCACTTAAATCCTTTACCTGCGACATTTGCATCCCAATAAGAAGTCCAAGTGAAAGTATTGTTTGGTAACGATCCAGTTCCACTAAAAGCAACACTTTCTGGTGTTGTTATATTATCGTCTGGACTTGGCTTTGCATTAGGATTTAATACTTCAAAGAAATAATAAGTAGAATATAGTGA
>CAUSYJ010000239.1:0-2787 GCA_963535845.1 uncultured Alloprevotella sp. | reverse complement strand
GGAGTGCCGAAGCAGGGCGTGTGGATGCGCACGCTGTGGGAGTCGGGACAGACGGCTTACTATATCAAATGTCTGCCGGGCATCCTGCGACAGAAGTTCGGGCGCTACAGTTTGCGCCGCTTTCTCGGCAAACTCGCGAAGAAAATCAAGCAATAATAATCGGTGCGGTGCACCTTAGCGTGCGCCACAAAGCAGAAAAAGATGTACGGAAAAAATAAAATCGTGGTTTACACCTCCGGAACCTTCGATATGTTCCACTCGAACCACTTGAAAATGATCAAATACGCCCGCGGACTGGGCGATACGCTCATCGTGGGTGTGAGCACCGACGAACTGGTAAGCAGTTACAAGCGTCCGCCCGTGATCCCCTTCGAAGAACGATTGGCGATTCTCGAAGCCTTGCGCTATCCCGATGTGGTGATTCCGCAACGTACGCTCGATCACACCGAGATCGTGAAAAAACTCAACATCGATGTATTCGTCGTCGGCGATGACTGGACGGGAAAGTACGACTATCTCAAAGACTTGGGCGTGGACGTGTTTTATTTCCCCTACGGCGACGGTGTGAGTTCGACCAAAATTAAAGAAGAGGTGCTGCGCAACTACCAAGATCTCAAAATTAAGGTGGAAACGCGCGTGAATCCTGAAGTACGCGTTAAGCCCGAATAAAACATGGCTATGCAATATCCGCTGATCGTGGGTGGTGCCGGCGGCATCGGCCGCGCCATCGCGCAAGTCTTGGCGGCACGTCCCGAAGTGCGCCGTGTTGACATCGTCGATCGCGCCCCGCTGACGCCGCTTGATGGAGAAACACCGGGCGAAGAGAAGATCGTGGCGCATCGCTTCGATCTCGAAAGGGACGATTTCGCGTTCTTCGACCGCTTTGTGCAGGGCGACACCGATGCCCTCTTCATCACGGCAGGATTCGGACGACTTTCGCTTTTCAACGACCTCGACGAAGCGCACATCGAACACTCCTTTGCCGTGAACAGTGTGGCGCCCATTCGCATCATCCATCATTTCTATTCCCGACTGCTGAGCGCAACGCGCTTCCCCTGTGCGGTGATGGTGAGCATTGCCGGGTTTATGAGTTCGCCCTTCTTCTCGGTCTACGGCGCGACGAAGGCCGCCTTGAAAATCTTCATCGAGAGCGTGAATGTCGAACTCGAACGTGCCGATTCGCCCAACCGCCTGTTGAATGTCTCGCCCGGTTCCATTGCCGGCACAGGTTTTTCAGGAGGAGCGACCGACTTGTCGCTCACCACGCCCTTGGCGCGTGAGATCATTGCGCACGCCGAAGCAGGCGACGACTTGTTCATTCCGCGCTACGACGAAGTGTTTCGCGAAGTGCTGGAGCGTTACCATGCTGACTTCCGCGCCGAAGGACGCCACTCTTACGATTACAAATTGGCTTCCGGCCGTGTAGACGCTGCGCGGCGTTGATCGGTTGGAAGTTTTTCGGCTTTGTGCCTTTCCTCACGCGTCTTTTCGCACTCGTCGCCAGAGTGGAGCGGTGCGCGTGATTTTTCTCCTAAAAAAAGGGGCTGTTTTCTCCCCTCGTTTTCCTAATTCCCTTGTTGAATGACCAGTAAACCCTCTCTCGACCTTTCCCGTCGTCCCGATGCAGCCTTGCAGCGGGAACTGGAAACTCGTTTTAATCCCGAAGGTTCCGACCTTCGTCGTATGCAGCACCGCATGACGGAGATGTTGCGCGTGATCGACGCCATTTGTCACCGTCACGGCCTGCGCTATTGGCTGTGTTCCGGTACACTCCTCGGAGCGGTGCGCCACGAAGGTTACATCCCTTGGGACGACGATCTCGACATCGAGATGATGCGCCCCGACTACGACCGCCTCATGGAGATCCTCCCCCGAGAACTCCCCAAGGACATGGTGCTTCAAACGCCCGATACCGATGCCGGTTACTTCTATTGTTACGCAAAAGTGCGCGATTGCAGCAGTCGCCTTTTCGAAACGCCCGACTACGACCGCATTTTCGAGCATCACGGCATCTTCATCGACATTTTCCCCTACGAGAAAATGCCGCTTCCCCTCCTGCGGGTGTCCAATCGCACCTTCGGACGCATATATAAGGTGATGCACCACACCGACTGGACGGTCGAAACCCTGCGCCGCAAGACCCGCGCCATCTATCGCTTCAACCATCGTTTTGTCTTCCCCGTGCTGCGCGCCTTGGCTCGTCTTTGGCCGACGAAAAAGCTGAATTACAGCCCCGGCATTCCTTTTGACAACACGATCTACGCCGACGAAACTTTCCCGTTGACGACCATGCCCTTCGATGGGTTCGACGCCCCGGTACCGGCCGACTGCGATGCGTATCTGCGTCGCAAGTTCGGCGACTACATGCGCCTGCCCGATCTCGATACCATCCGTCGCCACTGCGAGAAGATAACTTTCGAAGACTGAACCCCTGCTGAGATGACCGATTCCAACCTTGCCCCCGTTGCGCTGTTCGTCTACAACCGTCTCGACAATACGCGCCGCACTTTGGCCGCTCTCGCCAACAACCATTTGGCGTCGGAAACAGAACTATATATCTTTTCCGACGGCGGTCGCGACGAGCGTTCGTGGCGCGCGGTGAATGCGGTGCGCGCCTTTCTCCACGAGTTCAAGCGCACGGCCGACCGTGATCGACGTTTTCACCGCGTCATGATCATCGAGCGCCCCGAGAATTATTACCTCGAACGCAACATCACCGAGGGCATCGCCTCGCTCTTCGCCACGCACGATACGGTCATCGTCTTGGAAGACGACATTTGCACCGGT
>CAUSYJ010000238.1:0-2794 GCA_963535845.1 uncultured Alloprevotella sp. | reverse complement strand
TTCAACGAAGTATTCTGGTCCTTTTTGCATTGTAAGACGTCCGAGGAAAGTGACAACTTTCGTTTTCTTTTCTTTGAAAGGCTTACGCTGGTTAACTATGTTGAGGATATCTTGTTCCAACGGGTATACAGCATTGTGCATAGCAATGCACTTGGCTGGATCTTGATGGTAGTGGTCTATAACAATCTGGCGAGTAAGCTCACTGACGCACATTATGCAATCGGCATGGTCCATCCCGTCTTTCTCAATGTTGTAAACTGTAGGATTTACATTTCCGCGACTACGATCAAAATCTGTAGCATGCACATGGACGACAAGGGGTTTGCCACTTATGTTTTTGGCATGAATACCTGCTGGATAAGTCAGCCAATCGTGTGCATGTATAATATCGTACTTTTGTTGGCGGGCGATGACTCCTGCAACTATAGAGTAGTTGTTGATTTCATCGTATAGATTACTCGGATATTTTCCTGAAAATTCGATACAACCCAAATCGTCAGTCATCCGGTAACTGAAATCGGCATAAATGTGGTCACGAAGCGCATAGTAAAGCTGTGGATCCATCTTGTCTCCAAGGCGTTGCTTGACATAATCATAGTCGACATCTTTCCAGACAATGGGGGTTTCACTCATTCCTATGATATCCATAAAACTTTTGTCTTCATCGCCCCAAGGACGAGGAATACAGAAAGTTATATGTGTGTCTGGTTGTAGGGAAAGTCCTTTGGTGATGCCATAGCTTGCTGTGCCTAAACCTCCGAGGATATGTGGGGGAAATTCCCAACCGAACATTAATACATTCATTGCGTTATAGTTGATAAAGCTAGACTTTTTATTTATACCTTCTTAATAATCTTCTTCTTCCAAGATTCGAAACTTTTCTACAAGATGCAGTGCTGTTAAAATACCACTGACATTCATTGCAAAAGAGATGGCACCACGGCCACTAAAACGAGGATTTCCATCAAATAGTTCAGGAATAGTTCCGATGCAGTGATAGAAGAGTTCTTCTTCAAACCCAATGAGTTGTCGTTCGATATAGTTAACTCCGCTCATCTTGTAGACTTTGAGGTAGGCTTTGAGATAGAACCCTGTTAGCCATGGCCATGCAGTACCTTGATGGTACGCGTAATCGCGCTGTGTTTGCTTGCCTATATACATAGGATTGTAACCTCCACTCTTAGGAGACAGTGAGCGAATACCTTTAGGTGTTACGAGTTCCTTTGTGCAAACATCTAAAACAGTCTTTCGTTCTTTTATGTTAAGTGGAGAGTATTCCAAAGCAATAGCAATCAACTGATTGGGACGGACACTCCAATCCATCATGCTGCCATCAACATAATCAAGAAGATAGCCATATTCATTGAGGAAAGTATTTTTGAAAGAGATGGCCACTTTCTCTGCCATGCGATGAATTCGGGTTGCAAAATCTTTCTCTTCTTCAATTCCTGCTTCTAAGAGGAGTTCTTCAATGAATTTTAAAGCATTATACCAAAGAGCATTGAACTCTACAATGTATCCAGAACGTGCTACAATCGGTTTGCCATTGGCTACGGAGTTCATCCATGTAATAGCTTCGTCTTTTCCATTTGAATAAAGTAAACCATTTTCATGAAGGAAGAGGTTTGGGTGCTTACCGCTCCAGATAAATTCCAGCATATCTTTGAGCAAAGTGCCATATTTTGCATAGCATTGTTTGTTGGATGTGTAAAGTGCGTAGTTTTGTACTGTACGAATGGCCCAGAGTAAGACATCTGGTTTCTCCATTTCATAAATTTGAACACTAATAGGGCGCTTGTTTATATAGTCATATATGGCTTTTTGAGCTGTAACCATGTATGATTCGAATTCCTCAGTCTCTCCAATTGAAAGTGTTAATCCTGTAAGTCCGATGAACGTATCACGAGCACGCGACTTAAACCAATGATAGCCAGCAAGGAGATAAGATTCACCGTCTTTTTGGAATTTAAACTGATGGGCAGCGTGAACTAGGCAATGGTAGAAACTATCAAGTGGGAGGCGTGGGGCTATTTCCTTGTCCATCATGGCGGATAGTTTGGCAGTTTCCTCAGGCTCTTTGACTGATGCAGAGAAAACAATACTTTCTCCCTTTTTAATGGGCATTTCGAAATATCCTGGAACGAGGAGATCTTCTAATGAGTTGTAGCCACGCTCTCGTTCCTTTGGATATTCAAGTCCCATATACCAATTGGGCTCATAATGAAATTTAGCCGCTTCGGTTGTGAGCTGCATATTAAGCTCTGGATAGCCTTTGTATAGGCGCATCTTTATGCCATTTTCAATGAGCTGATAACTCTTGTCGGCAGTGCCATTCGCATGTGTCCATTCGTGAACATTGCGGAAAGCTAAGAAAGGGCGAAGTCGGAGTGTGGTAGGACTGTGAGCTTCAAGTAGTGTGTAGCGAATATATAGTCGTGAGTCGTGGACTCCATAACTAATTTCCTTCTTTAGGACAACTCCGCCAATTCTATATGTCCATGTAGGAACTTTGACCCATTCAAATTTTGTGATGTACTTGTGTCCTTTGGGACTGTAGTTTTCTCCTTGATATTTATGTAAGCCTAAGTTAAATTCAGCACCATGTTGAATGATAGTTTCATCTAGTGACGAGAGAATTACATGATTTTCGTCATCTAATTCAGGAACAGGGACTACAAGAAGACCATGATACTTACGGATGTTGCAGCCCACAAGTGTTGTGGCACAATACGCACCGGAGCGACTTGTTATCAAAAACTCCTTGAAGAGGGAGTCCTGAAGGTTTGTCATCTGC
>CAUSYJ010000237.1:0-2821 GCA_963535845.1 uncultured Alloprevotella sp. | reverse complement strand
GAACAGGTGTGAACACTTTTAGATAAAGTAAAGAGAATCAGTATATTAAGCTGCTTTTTTATTGACAAAATAGGTATATTATTACTGTGTACAGGTGTGTACACACTGTGAACATTTTAACATTTGGGTGTGTAGGGGTGTGAACACTTTTGGGGTGGTGTGAACACTTTATTTTTTCTAACTTATTGATTTCCAACGATGTCACACCTGTTCACAGCTGACACGGCAAAAATAGCCTCGCGTGCGCGCGCGAGGGAAAAACAGGCAGAAAAAACTCCGACCCGTCCGACCAGTCCGACAACATCCAATACTGAAAAAAAAATTATCTTTGCAGCAAGCTCTTAAACACACACACGCACTTAACCTCATGGAACACATCCTTGTTTACGTACCCTTTGAGAAATACCTGGGACAATGGCTTGTTAATCGCCTGGGCAGCCCCGTAGCCTTTCCCGCTCGTTCGAATGAGAATGCCATCCTGGCGCGCTACATCCAGCGGCCACCATCGAAAAACTATGTCCCCGCGCTGCGCTCGGCAGGCATCCCCGTGCGCGTGCCCATCGTTCACGGCAAAAATCCCTACTCCCACACCTATTTGGCCCGACGAGGCGAAACGGCACTCATCGCAGCCGTCGAGCTGCTCTTTCGCATGGACCTCTGGTATGGCCTCGCTCCCTTGCTCACCACGCGCGGCATCAACGCACACATCGACCGCTGGTGTGAGCAGCACGGCATTGAGTTGGACTACCGCGAAGCCGTGCGACAAAAATTCTACCGCATCAGAAAGGACTATTTAGCCTCCGAAATAATTTTAGGCAAAAAACATCGCAAAAAGATTGATTATAAAGCGGTTTTGTGAAAAGATGAAAAAAGTGTACTTCAATCAGATGCAGCAGGAAGTTATCCGCACCGGCGCACGCGACAGCATCGTGGTGGCCGGACGCGGCACGGGGAAAGGTGTGCTCCATGCACAAACAAACCTGCGCAACTTCCAGCTCATGCCACGCAGCACCACCGCCTTCGTAGCTCCCAACGGCAAGCGCGCACTCACCAACACGCTGCCCTCCATGCTCATGCACTGGGAGGCCTGGGGCTACAAACGCGACATCCATTGGTGCATCGGTCATCCACCACCCAAATCGCTCAACTGGCCCAAGCCGCTCATCACGCCCGCCTGCTGGGACAATATCATTTCCTTCTACACTGGTGCCATCGGACAAATCATTTCGCAGGACCGCAAAGGCACGTCCAACTCCAAGAGCTTCGATTTCCTCGACATCGACGAGGCGAAGTTTATCGACTTCGAACAACTCAAAGACGAAACCTTCCAGGCCAACCGCGGACAGACCCGCGAATTTGGTGACCTGCCGTTCCATCACGGGATGCTCATCACCTCCGATATGCCCGTGACAAAAAAAGGCAGCTGGTTTCTCCACTACGAAAAAGATAGTGATTCGCAACTCATCGCTCTCATCCAAGGGCTCGTGCTTCAGCGCTACAAGTTCCAACAGCAATTGCTGCTCACCACTGGCCCCACGCCTGCTCTCAAACATTCCATCGCCGAACTCGACCGCCAACTCACGGAGCTGCGCCGGCAAGCCGTGTTCTACAAAACCTACTCCTCGCTCACCAACATGGCCGTGCTGGGGGAAGACTATGTGCGACAGATGAAACGCGACCTCCCGCCCCTCGTCTTCCAAACCTCCATACTTTGCATCCCCGTGGAAATCATGCGCGACGGTTTCTACTCCTCCATGCGCCCCGCCCACAAATACGCTGCCACGGACTTCTCCTACCTCGACTCCCTCGACTACGACCTCCAGCGACTCGCCGAGGTTGACTCCCGCATGGACTGCGACCTACAAACTCACACTCCCCTGCGCATCGCCTTCGACTTCAATTCCAATATCAACTGGATGGTAGTGGGGCAACCCGACGAAGGCGCACACCGCCTCAATGTGGTGAAGTCCTTCTACGTGAAATACGAGCGAAAACTCCCCGAACTCGTGGGCGACTTCTGCCAGTACTACGAACATTTCCCCGAGAAGACCGTTGTGTTCTATTTCGACGCCACCGCCCGCGGCTCGAACTACGCCGTCAACAACGAAGACTTCGAATGGGTCATCGAACACGAATTCGAGCGCCGCGGCTGGACGGTCATCCCCATGTATCTCGGTGCACCCATGCGCCACATCGAAAAACACCTGCTCATCAATCGCGGCTTTGCCGGACAAGCGCGCCTCATGCCCTACTTCAACGAAGCCAACAACGAGGATCTCCTCGTTTCCATCCAGAGCGCGGGCGTGTACAACGGCAAAAAGGACAAACGCGGCGAAAAACTCGCTGAAACCGACGAGGACCGCCTCGAGAGCCGCACCGATGGTTCCGATGCCTTCGACACGCTCTACATCGGTTGCGAACGCTTCCCCATAGAAGGCAGCATCATGGCCGTTACTTCTAACTGGAATTGAAAAAGCCCCCTCCGCACCCACACGGCAAAGACCCCTCCATCTCCCCCATGAGGGCGAGTGCTCAGCGGGCGCTTGCTCTTTTTCGCCCTTTCTTAGTTTTTCCGCACCTTTTCGCCCTAAAAAAACTTATTCCGCCCCCTCTCGTCAGAAAAACTTCCCCATTTCGCCTAGAAAAACGCGTAAACATTGGCATTTCATAGGGGCTTCCCCGCCCGCCGCCCCTCCTTCTGAGAGAAAAAACCACCCCTTTTTCTCTTTTTCGACCCCCCAGCGCCCTGTTCGCTTTCGGTAATGAGCCAGCGGCGAAGAGGCGGAATATGCAAGAGAGGACCTCCGACCAGTCCGACCAG
>CAUSYJ010000236.1:0-2826 GCA_963535845.1 uncultured Alloprevotella sp. | reverse complement strand
GGCTCGGAGATGTGTATAAGAGACAGGACAAGAATTTCGTCCGGCTGAAAATTGAGAGTAGTCATTACTTTCAGATGTTTTGATTTTGGAGTAATGCTGTTTCGATAGGCAGTAATTTTATAGTTATCGGTTGCAAATGTAATAAATGTATGTTATAAAACAATACTTGAGTGCGGAAAATAACACAATAAAACTATAATTCTAGCGTTTACGCGATGGTTTATAGATATTTTGCGAGGAATTTTTCCATAGCGCGGTAGAAGTCAAAGCGATTTTCTTGATTGTGGAAACCATGCCCTTCGTTTTCTTTTACCATGTATTCTATTTCTACGCCATTCTTTCGGAGAGCTTCTACCATTTGGTCGCTTTCTGCTTTATTGACGCGTGGATCGTTAGCTCCCTGAGCAATAAAGAGTGGTACGCGTATTTTGTCGGCATGGAGTGCCGGTGAAGCAGCAGCTAGCAAGTCGTGATCAGTTTCTGGATTGCCCACTTGTTCGTACATCATTTCAAGCATTGGCTTCCAGTAGGGTGGGATAGTATTCATGAAGGTGAAGAGGTTTGAGACACCGCAATAGTCTATACCGCAGCAATAGAGCTCTGGCGTAAAGGCGAGGCCTGCCAAAACTGCGTAGCCTCCATATGAAGCACCATAAATGGCTACTCGTTTTGGGTCAGCAATACCTTCTTTTATGAGGTAAGCTACACCATCAGAGATGTCGTCTTGCATCTTGCGTCCCCATTCTTTGTAGCTGGCTTCTAGGAATTTGCGTCCGTAACCTGTTGAACCACGGAAGTTCATGCTAAAGACAGCATAACCACGATTACAGAGAAACTGAACGACAGAGTCGAATCCCCAATAGTCGCGTGCCCAAGGACCTCCATGTGGATGGATGATAACAGGATGAGGAGTAGGATTCTTTTTATCGAAGCTTTTAGGCAAACTGAGATAAGCCTCCAGTTCTAGTCCATCACGCGTAGTATATTTGACTGCTTCCATTTCAACCATTTCTTCTTCGTTGAGCCATGGTGAAAGACTAGCAATTTTTCGAGGCTGATCTTCGTGAATGTCGTAGTAGTAATACGCTCCTTTATTGCGATCGCTACCCACATAAAGTAGATACTTCTCTTCTGCCTTATCGCAATCGCTCATACCGCAGTGGAGACCAGGGAAGAAGCCCCGCATTTTTTCTTTTAAGTTCTTTTCTTCCTCGTCAAAGTAATGGCGTACAGGCTCTTTGTGGCCGCTACAGAATACGCCCAGTAGCTTCTTTCGCTTTCGGGAGTAGCTGATAGAAGATATATCGTAGGTGGGATTTTCATAGAGCACTTCTATTTCCTCGCACGTAGCAGGATCCATGAGAACTAAGACAGATTTGTCGCGCCCTAAATTTGTTGCAGCGTACACATACTTATTGTCAGGCGTAAATATTATGAAATCAACGCTATCCTTGAAGCTCGTTGTTAGTACTGCACGAAAATCTTCGTTGTCATGATCGCGGTAGAGAATCTGAGTATTTACACCGTCAACAATGGCTGTTACAGATCGGAGAACTCCATTGTGGTCAGTCATCCATCCCTGCCAATTTCCAGGATTCTCTGCTAGTTGTGTTAGTTCTCCAGTTTTCAAATCAAGACGATATGGGTCAAAAAACTCGGGATTACGCTTATTCATGCCAATAAGCACTTGATCCGGAATATCTTCTAGGTCATCAATAATTCTTACACGTACTCCGTCGAAAGGAGTATAACAGCGGAGGTCAGAACCATCAAGATTTACACCGAAGAGGTGATAGTTCTCGTTGCCTCCATCATCTTTCATAAACAATATACGCATATTGTCCACCCAAAAATAGCCATCAATGCTTCGCTCGGTTTCGTGGGTCAGCTGCGTGGCTTCTTCTTCGTCCAAGTTGCGAACAAAAATATTCATTCGGTCTTGATAGGGCGCCATGAAGGAGAGATGCTTCCCGTCGGGGGATAATTGAAACGCTGCTTGCGGACTATTGCGAAAAAAATCTTCCAGGGGGATTTGGCGTACGGACATAGTTTTGTTTTGATATGATTATGGAACGCAAAAATAATAATTTCCGCTGGATTATAAGGATTCCATATTTTTATGGTACATTTGTATAATGTTTAAGGAGGTGTAACCTACATGGATTTTATAAATGTTATAGCAGTTGTTATTGATGTCTTGTTGATAGCCATCATTCTACTTTTTTCCTCAAAAGAGAGAATTAGAGCCTTTTTCTCAAAAAAGAACGGAAAAAGCTCTCAGGAGGATAATTCTAAACACGCTGAGAATCTCTTAAAATCGATCGGTTGCACGTACACTCGAGAAAAACGCAAGGATGACCTCGTAGAATTTCGTTTTAATTTCCAAAATGGATATTATAATATGCGGATTTTTCCCCATAGTGGTGAAGTGGTTGTTTTCTTTCAAGGTATAGCAGAAGTATCTGCTGAAAAAATAGATTTGTTGCGAGTTGCTTGTAATCGGGTTAATACTATAGTTCTGTGTCATACAGTTTATTATGCCTATAGTAATGATAAAAAGAATATGATTGTTCATATTTCTGCACCTTTCTTTTTTACTGATGATACTCTGCGGATAAAAGATACCTTTTTGACTCTTCTGGAAGGATTCTTTAATGTTCGAAGAATCTTTACAAATGAGTTTTTGCTTCTAGAAAAAGAAGCTTCCTCTTCTCCGAGTTATGACGTAGAGAAGAATGATTTGAACTATGCTCGTGAAAATGCATTGTTGGACTCACTTGAACGTTTTCACTTAAATAATGAAGGAAAAGTAAAAAAGACTGATAA
>CAUSYJ010000235.1:0-2867 GCA_963535845.1 uncultured Alloprevotella sp. | reverse complement strand
TGTGATGTTTGTGAGCGATTTACATCGTACGGTACAAACTGCAGAACTGCTAAATGAAGTATTGCAGCTACCGATGATAAAAACGCCGATTCTGCGCGAAAGAGATTGGGGAGAGGTGACAGGAAAGAAAATTACGGATATAGATACTTATGATTTCCCTCCATCAGTGGAAACTGTGGAACATATTTTTGAGCGTGCTGCAACCTTTATAAATATGTTGCTTCATGACTATGACGGAAAACGAATCTTGGCCGTTAGTCATGGCTTATTTAGTAGAGCTCTCCAGGCTTGTAACATGGGAAAAACAATTCGCGAAGTGCCTCGTATGAAGAATGCTGAGGTGCGACTTCTCGAACTAATACACCCCATCGTATTGCAGCATCAAGAGACAGAAGAGACTGGGGCAACAGCTAATTAATGGACTTGCCGTTGTGAGATGAATCATACTTCTCGACTGTAAAATATTACGTATGGATGAGGAGGAAAGGTAGGTATAAAAATAAGAGGAGTCTCTGTTTTCCTGCCATAAAGAAACTTGTATTTTGTTGTCACGTTGTCGCAGATTTTAAAAATGTGTTGATACTTAGATACTTATACGAGTGACAACAACTTTATCTCTTAATTTTGTTGTCACACAGTTGTCACGCCTATAATATAATCTATTTCAGCCTGTTATGTTTTGCTTGTGACAACGTGGTGACGTGACAACGAAAAAATAAAGCGAGGCGAAGAGAATCTCTTTCTGATTTCTAGATTCCCGTATCGTTTTCTCAATTACTCTTATTGCGTCAGCCAACGCAATAAGGGCGTCAGTTCACATCCTTATTGTATTTTCAAACGTAATAAAGCTATTTGTAATTCGGGGATGAACAAAAAATCCCGCAAACCTCACGGCCTACGGGATTCAAAAAATCAAGATAATATTTATTAGAAGTTGATATCCAAACTTACACCAAATACATCGTTAGTGCGGTCGAAACGATCCGTACCTGCTGTATTAAAAGTTGCTAAAGCTGTTGGGAGCTTGCTCATCACAGCTTGTTCGGTAGGAGTTAAGCTAACTTGTCCTGCTCTGGCTGCATCGCCGAGAGCTTTGAACTTCCCAGAAAGTTGTCCTCCAAGATTTGCCTTCAAATCGTTGTAGTCCTTCATGTGCTTATCGAAGCCAAGGTAGAAGGTCTTGAAGTAAGCCACGTTGATGGCGATATTCTTTCGAACCTGGAATTTAGCACCAAAGCCAAGGCTCCACGAGTCTGTGACGAAAGAGATATTGTTCAGGAAGTCGCCTTTGCCCAAGCCATAATTAGTGTACTGAGCACCGAGACTGACTGTAGCCCATTTCTTAACGTCCCATTCAACACCACCAAGGAATTCAAAGCCATCGCCGCCAAGTTTGTTTTCGCGGTGCTGATACTGTGTTGCTGCTTTGTCGCGATACAGGTGAGCACCAACATTAAAACGCAAGCTGCTGTCATTGAGTGCTGTGTATTGAATACCACCTGCAAGAATAGTCGGAAGGTCGGCAGGAATAGTCTTGCCATCGTTAAATTCGTCTAAGCCGCTAGTGTTTTCTCCACTCTTATTTTTTAGGCGCAAACGAGTCTTAAGTTCCCACTTTGCAGCTAAGTTCCAACGGCCGCTCTTCCAATCGATACCCAAAATAGGTGTTACACCCCAGCCGGACTGATCGCAGTTTAGATTGCGGTCATTGGTTAAATTGCTAACGCCCTTAGCAAGCGTAGGCATATTGAATTGTGTGAGCAGAGTGGAAAGATCAACAGCTTGTCCTGTTGTAGTAATCACTTTCATGTCGCGCACATAGCCATAATAGTTTGTAGTGGCATAAACAGCACGCACACCCAATGAGAGATTCAATTTATTGTTGATTCTATAGCCTGCATTGAACTGGCCACCAATATAGTATTGACGACCGCTAACATAGCTGTTGTAAGAGTAACCTGCAGCTGCATTTTGTCCAATAATGGCATTAGAAGCTGTGTTTACAATGACAGGGAGCATTGCCACTTGGCTTTCGAATGAGCCAAGTCCTTTATCATAGGTACATTTCCCGCCACCACCAGTGATACCAAAGTGAGCGGAGAAGAACCATTTATTATAAACTGCTGCCAAATCGAGCGTAGGGAATACAGGTGCTTGCGCCTTTCCCTTGAATGTTTTCACGCCATCAGCAGGGTTGCCTTGTCCCAAAGCAAAGAGACTACGATTGTTTACAGAACCAAAGTTACTAGTGATTTCGCGAGTTTGATAAGCACTTTCAACATTCAGAGAAAGATGCCAACCACGGGAGAGAAAGCCGATACCCGCAGGATTAAAGTAGGCACCATCAATGCCAATGGCTGCATCGCGAGCTGGATTGCGTAAGAAAGCTACGCTCTGATTAGTGTTGGTAAGATAACCGCCTGCATGAGCAGAAGCACACAGCAGTAGGGCTGTAGCTAGTGTTAATTTTCTCATATTACAGTATTGAGCAATTTGTTTAATTTTCCTGTTTCTTGTTCGAAACGGCGGCAAAGGTAGATTATTTACGCACAACTTGAAATTTTTTGTGCATAAATTTTGCACCTAATATGATAAAATGTGCAAAATGTGTCTAAAATGGAAGCTCTGCATGGCAATTTCCCATAAGGCTCCTTTTTATTAGCTGGAAGAGCCTCATTAAGTTTTATATTCTGATGATAGAAATGGTTATTTAGCGCAAGAAGCTATATCATATTTTTAGGAGGGGAAAGGTGTTTCTTGCTTACATCATTGAATCTTCGTATCTTTGCGCGCAAATTTAACTATGTATGTTTGAAAATCTTAGTGAAAGACTAGAACGGTCTTTTAAAATATTGAAAGGTGAGGGT
>CAUSYJ010000234.1:0-2878 GCA_963535845.1 uncultured Alloprevotella sp. | reverse complement strand
GTGTATAATACGAAAATAATTGACAAAAATATTTCTTCTTTACGCTATGATAAATGTGCGGTTTGCTGTGTGTAGGAAACTGTTGTTTATGAAAAAGAAAAATCCACAATGCTCAAGAGGCATTGTGGATAGAATAGATGTGTGGAAGTTGGGCAGGCTGCTACTGAATTGTAGTTTAGTTCTGCCGGTCTGCACACTTTAGAGATTGTTCTTGAAGAACTCGGAAATGCGCGTCATCAAGTGGAGACGTGTGTTTCCGCCTGAGATGAAGTGATTTCGGTTCGTATAGATTTGCATTTGGAATTGCTTGTTGGCTTGGACGGCAGCCTCTGCCCATTCAGCACAATTGCGGTAGTGGACATTATCATCGGCCGTTCCGTGAATCAACAAGAGATTACCGTGGAGCTTCTCTACGCGGTTGATTGGGTTGATATTGTAGCCTTCGTTTTCTTTTGGAGTGCGCATATATCGCTCTGTGTAAACCGTGTCGTAGTACTTCCAATTGGTGGGAGCAGCCACAGCTACGCCAGCTTTGAATACGGGGCGGCCTTCGCTCATGGCCATGAGTGTGTTAAATCCGCCGAAACTCCAACCCCAAATGCCGATGTGGTTTTTGTCAACATAGGGGAGGGTGCCCAAATATTGCGCAGCCTCAACCTGATCTTTGGACTCCAGTTCACCAAGTTTCAGATAGGTGCATTTTTCAAACTCAGAGCCGCGAGCTCCTGTGCCGCGTCCGTCAACGATAACGAAGATGTAGCCCTGCTCGTTCATGTAGCTTTCCCAAATACCGCCTCCGCTGAAACCTATCTTCCAGTTGTCGGTCACTTCTTGAGAGCCAGGACCGCTATACTGGTACATGATGACGGGATACTTCTTTGTGGCGTCGAAGTTTTTAGGTTTTTGCATCCAGCCATTGAGCTGAACGCCCTCGCTCGTAGTGAAGGTGAAGAATTCCTGCTGACCCGTGAAGGACGCCACCTTTTCTTTCAGCTCTTTGTTGTCCAAAAGTGTAGACAGTGTCTTTCCGTTGCCATCGCACAGAGTGGTAACATAAGGTGTAGTAGTGTTCGACCACACGTTCATAAAGTAGTTGAAATTTTTGGAGAAGGTAGCGCTGTTCGTACCTGTTTCTGTGGAGAGTTTGCGCGTACGTCCGTTTTTATCGTTCACATATACCGAACGGTGCAACGGGCTTTCCTGTGCCGATTGATAATAGCAGTTGCCCGTTTTCGGGTCGTAGCCATAGAAAGTCGTCACATCGTAGTTGCCCTTCGTGAGCGGCCGCACGAGTTGTCCGTTGAGATTGTAGAGATAAACGTGTTGGTAGCCGGTGCGGTCAGAGATAAACGTAAATTGTCCTGGATAGAAAGTCAAGGCATCGTAGGCACTCTCTTGAATATATTTAGTCCCATTCTCGCGCAGAGCCAGTTTGGCTTCCGTTGAACGCGGATTGACCATGTAGATGTCCATTCTGTCCTGATGGCGGTTGAGCGTGACCACAGCCAGACGGTCTGGGTCGCTCGTGAATTGTATGCGTGGGATATAGCCGTCAGAATCTACGGGGACGGCCATCGTTCGTGTTACGCGATTCTTTATATCAAAGGTTTTAACAGAAACTTCCGAGTTTTTCGCACCTGCAACAGGATATTTGTAGTCGTATGTACCTGGGTATTCATCGTATTGCTCGAGAGTGGGGTGAGAGCCTTTGAATTCCTGGATGGAATAGATGGGCACTTTGCTTTCATCATAGCGAATCCACGCCAATACTTTGCTGTCGGCCGAGAAAGTGAAGCTGCAATTTGTGGAGAACTCCTCCTCGTTGACCCAATCAGGGATGCCGTTGAGTACCTCGTTGAATTTTCCATCTTTCGTAATCTGACTCTCGGCGTTGTCGAAGAGGAGCTTGACGAGGAAAAGGTTGTTCTTGCGCGCAAAGGCAATCATCGTTCCGTCGGGGGAGAAAACGGGCACTTGCTGAGGCCCGCCTTCGCTCAGGTGGGTGAAGCGGTTATTTTTAACGTCGAAGATATAGTATTCGGCTGTGAACGAGCGGCGGTAGATGCTTTTCGTTTTTGTCTGGAGCAAGATGTGACTTTCGTCAGGTGACATGATATAGCCATCGATGTGCTCCAGTTTGATCGGTCCACGGGCTGTGCTGGCATCGAAGAGCGTACCGATTTCCTCGCCATTCTTGAAAGAGCGGCGAATGATGCGGCGGGAGTCTTCCGAAAGTTGAGTGTAGCTGTTGCCATCATTGGCGGGGCTCACACCATAAATGCGGTGCGCGTAGTAGCGACCAGACGTGATGTCCTTCAGATTGAGCGAATCGCTTTGTGCTGCAACGTTGCCCACAGAAAGAACGACACAAGTGGCCAGTACGAGTAATTTGTTCATAAGTGTTTATGTTTCAGGGTTCAAACAGAATGGTGAGAGCCTTTCTGCTCGTAAAGAATTACGTTTGCGAAGTTAATACTTTTTCTTAACTTTGCAAAGTAGTAAATCAGTGGTATAGGACAAGTTGGAGCTTCGTAAGTGCCTGCGAGTAGGAGTGATAAACGAATTTTTGACCACTTACAGTCTTGCTTTTCTTTTCGTCCTACATATTCAAAAAAGCAGTTATGGAAAATGAAAATATAGGCCGTTACGGCTTCTGTGTGGAGCCTTATACGGAAGATGCCACGGGACATGTAAGCCTGAGTTTCTTGGGAAATCAGATTTTGCGTTGTGCTGGTATGCACGCCACGGCTCATGGTTTTGGTTATGAGCAGCTCATTGTGCACAATCTCGTTTGGGTGCTCTCGCGCTTGGTACTAACATTTGAAGATCGTCCGAAGACGCTTGAACATTATACTATCTCCTGTCTCTTATACACATC
>CAUSYJ010000233.1:0-2884 GCA_963535845.1 uncultured Alloprevotella sp. | reverse complement strand
CTTGCCAATAGCTAGAATTGTGTTGAGAGTGAAAGCCTTCACGAGCGAAATTAGAAATCTCATAGTGTTCAAAGCCTTTGTATTCAGTCATTTCTATCAAGGATTGAAACATCGAAAGCTCCATATCTTCCTCCACCTCTTTAACCTGCCCTTTCTCCCAGAGTTTGAAGAGTGTAGTCCCTTCCTCTATCATCAAGCAATAGCTCGAAAGGTGCGTAATAGAGAGCGATAAAGCCAACTGCACATCCTCTCTCCATTCCTCCAGTGTCTCATTAGGAAGCCCATAGATAAGATCAACACTGATATTCTTTATCCCCACACTATTTATCCGCTCAACAGCCTGAATAGCCTCTTGAGCAGTATGACGTCTATTTAAGAATTTCAAACGTTCATCGTTGAATGTCTGAATCCCCAAACTAACGCGATTCACGCCCCAACGGGTAAGCTCCATAGCAAATTCCTGCGTGACATCATCGGGATTAACCTCCATCGTTATTTCAGCATCAGATAACAGTGAGAAATTGTGATGGATTGTTTCAAAAATCTGCGAAAACTGCGAGAGCGTTAACTGCGATGGAGTGCCACCACCAAAGTAGATAGTAGAAAGCTCCTCGCCACGAGAGACTTTCAATTCCCGACAAAGAGCATCCGTGTACAGCTGACTCATTTCTATTCCTAAAGTTGTGGAATAGAAGTTACAATAAATGCAGCGTTTACGACAAAAAGGAACATGAATATATAATCCCAGCATGAGTAAATTTTTCGTCTAAATTACAACATTATTTTTAGGTAAAAAGGAAAAACACTAAATTTGCATAAAAGACTTGTGTCATGTATCTAACAGTGAATAATGCTTCTGCTGGCTCTGGAAAGACATTTACATTGTCAGCAGAATATGTAGCTGACTTGATAGCTGAACTTCATACAACTATTGGGGCCGGCAAAATCCCTGCCTACGCCATCAATGCCCATCGTCACATCTTGGCTATAACCTTCACAAACAAGGCAACAGCAGAAATGAAAGTACGCATACTGCAATATCTGTATGCGCTCTCTCAACAGCAAGACAAAGCCTTCCTCGAAAAAGTAAAGGAAATACTTGCATCGTTCTCCATCAACGTTTCAGACCAACAGATTGCCGTTCTTACACGAAAAGCACTTATAAATGTCTTACACGACTATAACCATTTCCATGTAATCACTATTGACTCCTTCTTCCAAAAACTGCTTTCTTCGTTAGCTCGAGAACTCAACCTACCAGCTAACTTAAAAGTGGATATCAACAATAATGAGGCGATAGGAGAAGCTGTAGACTTACTACTGCGCGATCCTGAGCCTTCAGAACTTGGCTGGTTAAAAACCTATATCAAACAGCGCAATACAGACGCGCAGAACTGGAATATAGCAGAAGAAATAAAGAAGTTTGCTTATAAAAATCTCCTATTAGAAGACTACCAACTACTCCCCGAAGCTGAAAAGTTTTTTATTGCTGATAATGCAAAGATGAATGATTTCATTAAGAGCCTGCGTAAAATCCTTAGTGCCATCGGTGAGCAGTTTAACAATACTCTGCAGCAAATAAAAGATGAATTTGAAGCCACCCTTGAAGAGCATAGTAACTCACGTAGCATAAAGCCATATTTTAAGAATATGCCTAAAGCACCGAAAGAGGCCATGGAAAAAATTCTAAATGGCGATGTAAAACTTCTATTGAAGAAAGCGCAAGACAATGCAGAATTGTGCTCATTAGAAACAAACTTCATCGAACAACTAAATGAGTTAGAAAAAGTTCGAAAGGAATATGAAGAACTTTCTAACACAGTTGCTCTTATGCTGAAAAATCTAAGTCCTCTACGTTTACTAAATGCCATAGAGAAAAAACTTGATATTGTCAATCAAGAGCACAATCGCTTCTTGCTAACAAAGACTAAACTTCTGTTCCATACCTTCATTGACGACCAAGATGCTCCTTTCATTTTCGAAAAAACAGGAAATCAATATAAGCACATCTTGATTGATGAATTCCAAGATACGGCTAAAACTCAATGGAACAATATTTGCCATTTGCTTCTTAACTCCATGTCAGAAGGAAACACCAACTTAATTGTAGGCGATATTAAGCAGAGCATATACCGTTGGAATGGTGGGGATTGGAGACTACTCATGAATATGAGTAAAAATCCTAAACTGGCCTTGCTAGGAGATATAAAAACAGAAACACTAAATGACAACTATAGAAGTAAGAGTAATATTGTACACTTCAACAATAAATTCTTCATTGAAGCAGCAAAACAGCTCGATGAAGAATCTAACACCATCCTTCTAAGAGAGATTTACACAAAAGAAACCACTCATCAAATACCTAAAAAAGGACAAGGTGGATATGTGTATGCATGTATTTCAGAAGAAAGAGAAACTCCAGCATTTTCTGACGAAGATTCCTCTCTGTCTGCTCAAATGCACAAACTCCATCGAGCAGGTGTTGCTTGGAAGGATATGTGCATCCTTGTTAGAAAAAGAAACGATGCAGCAAAAATTATAGAAAACATCACTGACATTGAGTTTGTTTCTGACGAAGCCTTTGCACTCGGAAGCTCCCTAGGTGTACAGCTCATCATTCACCTTTTGCGTATCTTGGATAATGAGGAAGATACAGCCGCTATATACTTTGTTATAAAAGCCTATGAGAAGTATATCCTTCATGCAGAACCATCACATAGCAACAAGTTGGAAGATCTCCCCCAAGATTTCTCTTCTGACATTGACTACCTAAGAAAGATGCCTCTCTATGAGCTGATACTTCGCCTCATAGAGATATTCCAACTTGACCAGCTAAAAGAAGGCTCTACCTATATCCTCTCACTCCTTGACCAAACCCTAGATT
>CAUSYJ010000232.1:0-2888 GCA_963535845.1 uncultured Alloprevotella sp. | reverse complement strand
CTTTTCAGATTATTTTGCTATTTCCAAACTTTGTTATACCTTTGTCGCCGTGAAAAGATTAGCAATATCATATCAAGGTAATGACTGCATGCGAGGAAATTTGAATTTCTTTGCAACTTTTTGCACCAATAATTTGGTAGTTCCAAATAATTTGCTACTCTCTCTCTCTCTCTCTCTCTCATAGGCGCCACGCCAATAACTACACTTTAAAACATTTTCTCCTACGCGCGCGCGAAGCGTGCCGTAACCTCTGTAAACAAAGGATTTCTCGGAGTTTCCTTTGTTCGTTTTTTATGCCCTTTTGTGAACTAGACTTAGAACAAAATAAGAAAGAAATAACAGCGATTTTAAACAACAAACAGGATACGTTAACAGCGTTTCCCCTAAAAATGAAATGAAATGATAGTACTTAAAAGAAAGATTTATCAAAAGCCTCAGTGCAACATTGTTCACACGGAGGCAGAATCCCTATTGGTTCAGGCCAGTGGTAATGCAGGAAAGATTCAACCTGGTACAATAGTGGGCGATGCCAAACGTAACTTCTTTAACGATGAAGACCAGGATGGCTTTTCTTGGGACGATACAGAAAAGAACTAAAGATTATCAGAAAGGAAAACGAAAATGAATAAGTTTATGAATAGAATGCCTATTGGTTCAGTAATGCGAGGTATGTGTTATGGTTTCACAGCCCTATTGTTTGCTGCCAGCTGTGCGAATGATAACGTTACACAGGACGAAAAACAGAATAAAGATAACATCCCAGCGGGTGCAACCCTATTTACAGGTGAATCTCATCCAGGGGCAACAGTGCGTACAGCCATCCTTAACCACACAAAGAGTGCAGGTGCTTCCGTAAATTGGAGTAGCACGGATAAGATATGGGTAAAGGATGATGGAGGAAATTGGCAGCAGAGCACAACAGCGATTATTCCTTCCGCTGCAAACCCATCATTTGCTAAGTTTGCCCTGTCAGGTACTTATACAGGTGCTTCACACGACATTCTATATACAAACATGGCTGTGACAGGAACGCAACCACAAGTAGAGATAAAGAAAGAACAAACACAGTCTGCCCCAAACAACTTTGACCATGCAGGCGAATCTGGAGATTGCGGAATCGCTACAGGCAGTAAATCTCGTAATGGTTATGAATTCAACCTTAATCATAAAGCTTCTTATCTTTGCTTCATTCCTCGCACAAGTAACGAATATGTAAAGCGCAGCAAGTTGATTAAAGTCGAGATTATGAGCGACGATGATATTGCCGGTACTTACGACATAGCAGCTGATGGATCTCTCACCCTTGCTTCGGGTGGTTCAAAGACAATCACCGTATACACAGGTTCGGGCTTTGATATAGACAACACTGCTGATGATATGAGCAAGAATGCAACCTATGCAGTCGTTGCTCCCGGCACACATACTTTCCGCATTCGTTACTGGCTTCGCAATACAACGGATTATCCTTATGGACCAATAGAAGGAACAGTATCAAAGATTGTTACGCTTAACTGTACAGCAGGTGCTATTCATGATATAACTGCTAATCTTAATCCGCATGATTACGATGGAGCAAAGTACTACATGTGGGATGCTAAGGAACAATATTGGAAGGGTTACGAATGGACAAAGAACTTGGCAGGAAACACAGGCCAACCAACACTACACAATGGGATTTCTTCAAACTACCCCCAGAGCAACACTGACCCTCGTTGGCGCCACGAGGGCGGTGGTTCTGGTCGCTTCGATGCTACTCAGAGTTGTGCAACTCTCCCAAACGCTAACGAGCTGACTTGGTACGCTGCCTATGGCGAACCTCGTTGGGATGCAGACGAATTATGGACAACTATGGGTCATTTATATAAAGGTGGTATGTGGTTGAAGAAGAAGTCCGTATTGCAAGCCGATGGTCATTACAACAGCAACACAGCCTACGACGGCACAGATTGGCGAATAAGAAACGCCAGCCAAAACAGGTCTGTATCTCAGACCCTTCCTTCTGTTGCTGACGCAGGCAAATACTTTTACCTGCCCGCCTTGGGTAAGTACTTCTCTGGTCAGCTGACCTACGTTGGCAGCTTTGGCAACTATTGGTCGTCAAGTGCTCACCCAACGGACAGATACTCCGCGTACAAGCTTTACTTCTACTCTACCACCATCTTCGTGTACAACGACTTCCGCGTCAGCGGGCACAGGGTCGGCGGGTTCGAGTAGTCCTCGCGCTTGCCCTCTACGGGTGTCGCCCTCTAAGAAATCCCTCCCCGAACCAATGGTCACTGACCGAAGGGAAGTAAAGGGGAGGGAGTTTCTAACGGGATAAAGGAGGATGAGAAACAAGGGAAAATCTAAGCCTTGGAAAAAATGAAAATAAACGTTTCTGTCAACGACATAAGCACGAAAAAGAGAAAATAAGCGCTTCTGTCAACGACATAAGCATGAAAAAGAGAAAACAATCGCTTCTGTCAACGACATAAGCACGGAAAAATGAAAATAAGCGCTTCTGTCAACGACATAAGCACAAAAAAATGAAAATAAGCGCTTCTGTCAACGACATAAGCATGAAAAAATGAAAATAAACACTTCTGTCAACGACATAAGCACGAAAAAATGAAAATAAGCGCTTCTGTCAACGACATAAGCATGAAAAAATGAAAATAAATGCTTCTGTCAACGACATAAGCATGGATAAAGAGAAATTAAAAGATGTGGTAAAGAACCACGAATATTAATAAACTTAAAATCAAAAATCATGGAACATTTCAATGTAAAAATTCCAAAAATGAAACTGGTAGATGTAGCACGCTGCTCCCGCTACACCAATTCTCATCACCTGCAATTCATGTTCAACGTCTATGCATTGGTAAAGGCTGGCGACAAAGTGAAGTTGC
>CAUSYJ010000231.1:0-2903 GCA_963535845.1 uncultured Alloprevotella sp. | reverse complement strand
TAACTGGTATTTTCGCATCAGTCAGCAGACTAATGAAATACACTTAAAAAGTTTTTGGGATAAGGAGTTTCAAAACGGAGAGGTTCGCCTGTAATAGGATGGAAAAAATTTAGACGAAAAGCGTGAAGAGCTAAACGACCTATAGGATCATCACCATTACCATATTTTATGTCGCCACATACAGGATGATTCAAATCCTTCATATGCACACGAATCTGATTCTTACGACCTGTCTCTAATTTCAGGTCTACCAGAGAATATCTATCTGCTGCCTTTATAGTCTTGAAATGTGTGACAGCATACTTACCACCATTGTCGGTTTCTGAAGAATAAGTGAAATAGGCCTTATTGTCCTTTAACCAACTTCTAACAACGCCTTCTTTCTCTTTCATATGTCCAGAAACTAAAGCCACATAACGGCGGTCGGTAACAATGCTTTGCCAATTATTTTCCAAGATTTGCTCTGCACGTTGCGTCTTAGCATAAACTAAAAGTCCAGAAGTGTCGCGATCCAAACGATGGACAACATGAGCTGTACACTTTTGATGAGTCCTGCGAAAGTATTCATCCAAAATTGTTTTCACACAATAGGGATGATTCATCGATGCCATTGAAAGTATACCAATAGCTTTCTCTATAACAATGATTTGAGAGTCTTCGTAAACAATGCGTACAAATTTACTTGATAGCTCATTCTTTGGCTTACGGCGGCTAATTTCCACATGCATACCTGGTTGCAATTCATAATCAAATTGTTTTACAACCGCACGATCTACTCTTACTCCTCCACCTGCCATAATAGATTTAGCCTTACTGCGACTGATACCACTCAAGCAGTGTTGAATAAAGGGTAAAAGTGTTGTAGCTGTTTTTACAACAAAACTTGTAAATAGTTGTTGGCTCTTATTCTGCATTTTCATTCATTTGGTTCGCGAAGTTATAACATTTTCAGCATTTCTTAAAGTAAGACGAAAAGAAAGTCCTATATTTGCTCAATATGACAGACCGCATATTAACCTTACTGAGAGACATAGCTGACATCATCCTACCTCGCCATTGCTGCATCTGTGGAAAAAGGCTCAAGGCGGAAGAAGAACAACTCTGCATAAAATGCTGGGCACTACTTCCATTTACAAACATACACGGAGAACAAGGAAATGGCATCGAGAGAATATTTTGGGGAAAAATTCCAATTGTCAGAGCAAATTCGTTCATACATTATCAGGCGAACAACTACACTATTCTTCCCATCTTACAACTCAAATATGCAAATAATGCAGAAATGGGGATTTACCTTGGACAATGTATGGCAGAAGATCTCATCGACTCTGAGTTTTTTACTGCTATTGACTATATTGTCCCCATACCTCTCTCGAGTAGCAGATTGAAAAAGAGAGGTTACAACCAAAGTGAGATGTTGGCCAAGGGTGTCTCTAAAATTACAGAAATACCAATAGCTACGGACCTAATCATTAGAAAAACTGACAACGCGACACAAACTCGATTGACGGCACAGCAAAGAGAAGAAAATGTGCAGAACATTTTTGAAATGCAACGAAGCGAGGAAATAAACGGGAAACATCTACTACTGATTGACGATGTGATTACAACTGGCGCAACAATACTCTCGTGTGCTCAGAAACTATGTGAAGTAGAAGGAGTTAGAATTAGTGTGCTTACTGCCTATGTTGCAGGTTCGCATCCTAAAGGAATTTCAAGCCATGCAAAATCTCAGGAAACCTACATTTAACAACATTTGCTTCGACACTCCCCTACTTCCTACATCCATACTATTAGGAGTAGGAATACTGATTGGAGATATTGCTTTTCCACATATTCGTTCACAGCTTTTGCCACTTGCATGTATTGTTATCAGTCTGCTTTTATCGGCTGTCTACTCTAAAAAAATAGCTCTTTTCTGCATTGGTTCTGCTCTAATTCTTTTTGGGGCTATGCGATTAAGTATTGATCGAATAGATGATATTCACGAATGGCCAAAAGAGAAACAAGCTTATATTGGTAGCATTCGTGAAGTGCCAAAAGAAAAGGAGAAAAGCTGGATTGCAGATGTATGGATAGGAAAAGAGAAAGTACGAGCAACACTATTAAAAGGTAAAAATCGGCCTCATTTGGGAGATAAAATCCTGCTTAATACGCAAATAAGACAGCCACACAACAATGGCAACCCAGGAGAATTTGATTATGCTACTTACCTTAGACGACAAGACTATAAAGGTATTTGTTTTTGTTATGCAGATAATTGGAAAATATCAGAAACTGCAGAAAATTTATCTTTCCTTCAACATGCTAGAGAGAAACTCATCCGGCAGTATAAAGATTATCTATACGGCGAAGATCTAGCAGTGATTGCTGCTATGACTCTTGGAGATAAGTCGCAACTAACTTCGGATACGAAAGATTTATTTTCAGAAACTGGAACTTCTCATATTCTGGCTCTTAGCGGCTTGCATTTAGGAATTCTTTTTATGCTTGTATTCTACCTACTTCGACATACAAGGAAACAATGGCCACGAGTGATTCTTACTACCATAACACTAATACTTATATGGATTTTCGTGGGATTAGTGGGTGCACCAATGTCACTCTGCCGCGCTGCACTTATGTCCACAATAGGTCTTATAGCTGGATGCCTCCGACGAAATGTGACAGCTATTGACTGCCTATCACTGGCTGTCGTGACTATTTTGCTGCTTTATCCACAAGCACTCTTTGATATAGGTTTCCAACTATCAGTTTCAGCAGTTATAGGCATTGTCATAATAAGTCCTATATTGCCACATTTTCAATCCATAGAAAAATACAAAGTCCTAAAAGTCATCTACAAACTTCTCACCACTTCTCTATGTGCACAAATAGGAACAGCACCACTAATAGGCCTATAC
>CAUSYJ010000230.1:0-2938 GCA_963535845.1 uncultured Alloprevotella sp. | reverse complement strand
GTATCATCTATCAAAGCACAAAATGGAATCATTACTGATGCCTGACAAGAGGAAAAAGAAAAAGGAAGGCTCCTATGGAGAGCCTTCCTTTTTAACATCATGCCAACATCTCTAATCTTATGTCGACACCTTTCATCGTGTGTCGACATTGGAAGTTGACTTAGTTTTTTTAGAAAATATACTGAACGCGGGCCTGAAGCACGTTGACGTTCTTCTTCTCGAGGTCGAAGTTCTTCACCGTCACAAAGTGATAGTTGAGACGGAAGGTGACGTACTTGTTCAAGAAATAGGAAAGACCTACGCTGACATCGCTCATGCGACCAGCTTTGGAGAGATCGACACCCGGTAAGCCGGCAGCAATAGCAGCCTTGTTCTTAGCGTAAGCATCGCCGTCGCGGAGGTTCAAATAACCATAGCCGAGCATAACTTCGAGGTTCTTGTTATCGGGATTGTCAACGCCAGAGCCTGCAAAGTTGTACTTGTAGTTACCTGGATTAACAACGATGCCACGTGCCGAAACATAGAAGCCGTCAGTATTATAGCTGTTGCCACCTTCGCGAGCAATGTGTGACCAGTAGTACTGGCTGGAGAGCTGGAAATTGCGGTAAATACCTTGGAACTCAGCTGTAAACTTATTTTCCCAACGTGCGTCGGTGAGGGTTACGCCTGTTGCCAGGGTTTTGTCCACCACGGTGAGGTAGCGTTTGTTGTAGCCGATGGCAGCATGCTTGCCCTTAGCGGTAGCCTCAGCCTGCACACGGTTCCAAGAGAACCCCACGTGGAAACCATAGTCCTGCGTCATGATGGGACGCCAAACGCCACGAGCAGCCAGCGTGTAGCCCTGACGGCCACTCTTGTCGGTGCTCTTTGTCAGCGCGGAGTTGTCAGCAAACGCACCATACTGTCCCCAGAAAGGCTTGTTGTAGATAGTGTGCATCACACCGATGCGGCGGCCCACTTGATACACGTTTCCTTCTGGCTCGTCCATGTATTCTTTCTTAGCAGAGCTGTAAGCAGAAGAGAGACCGAAAGGCACGGTGTAGTAACCGGCACGGAGGAAGTTGTTTTTCTGGAAGCTATACTGGAGATAAGTGTCTTTGAGCGAAACGCTATTGTTGGTATAGCTCAAATCGCCGCGGAAATACCATTTGCCATAAGTGGCCTTAACACCCACGCGAATATCACGAACAGCCACACCTTCGGTGAGTTTGCCGTCCTGAGCTTCAGAAGCATCGTTTTGCCAATAGGAAGCAGCATCGAAGAGAGCGCGTCCCGTCATCTTAACGTCAAGCTTTTCCTGAGCTTGAGCAGCTACGCCGCAAGTGGCAGCAAGGGCGAGAGCCAATACTGATTTTTTCATATATAGATCTTGTTATGTTTTGTTATCCTATGAATGTAGTTATCCTTTTTCCTGAAAGGAGTACGGACAGTTTTGTAAAGAGCCGTCTCCTAAAGGATTGCGAAGGGGGGCTTATTCAGCGTCGTCCTCGATCTTGTCGTAAGCGCGGATAGCTTCTTTCAAGCGCTTATTGAAATCGCTGAAATTGTAGAGACCGTCAGCATTGCGAGTAAGGCCTTTGAAGTTCAATGGGTAAACCATCGGTGGGTTCTTCAGGTTGAGCATCTGATTCTGGCGCAACTGGTCGGTGGACTGATAAACGATGTTTACATCGCAATAAGTCTTACCGTCTTTGCCTACCCACTTCTCGATAACTACCTTACTACCTATCGGAGTCTTCTTCTCGATGCTGTTGGGGAGAGAGTATTCCTCCACGCCGAGGGCTGCCGTTACGGAAGCAATGTTAGAGTCGTGACCGCAAAGGAAAACGAACTTACGATTAGCAGCATTCAGCTCGTCGTACATATACTGCAACAGTGGGTGAGCCACATTAACAGCCACGATGGGAGCTGCAAACAGCACATCGCCATAAACGTCCTTGATTTTTGCAATCTTGGTCCAATCTTCCAGAGAGAGCTTGTTGCCAAAACCTGCTTTGATAACATCGGGTTCTTCATAGTACTGCAAGATGAAAGCATCGGAGCAAGTGTTGGCATCCTTGAGAGAACCCTTCATGCGAGGTTCTTCGCCACGCTCCAGCATAATCTGTGTGTTGTAGTTGTCGAAAGCCTTGATACCACCCTTAGCAGCACCGGGAGAGTGAGCCAGGTCGAGCGTCTTAGCTGTGATAGCGTAAGCGTCTTTCAAACCTTCGTTGATACCTACGATACCTTTCTTGCCACCCATAGCCTCGATTTCCTTCATGGCCTCTGCCTTGAAAGAGTCGCTAATCTTTGTGAGACGTGGGAAGAATACGGGGTCCATCTTTGAGGGTGTGTAGCGATGGTTCACATTCACGGAAGCCACGGGGAAGAATGCACCGGTGAAATAGCGCGCCGTAGCGATACAACGCTGCATAGAGTTGGCGTAGATATTCACCTCATCCGTCGTGGGCACGTAGTTCTCAGGGAAGAGTTTACTATCAACGGCCCATTTGCGGAAGTACTGGCCGAAAATGGTTTCCAATACACCACCTTTGAGCGTAAGCTGAGAAGCATCGGCCGACCAGTCGGTCCAGTGGTGAGGAGTAGCAGTTTCGAGAAGAGAGCCCTTCGTTGAAAGCGGGGCACGGATATTGTGACGACTTAGAACTACAACTTCTTTGAGCTGATAACGATTCTTGAAGTCGTCAGAACGCAATTTCTGAGCAACTGAAGCCATCGGAGCGAGCCACATCATCATGGCTGCCATAGAAACATACAAGCTGCATCGCACGGATGATAAAATGTTTGTTTTCATTTTAAAAATGACTTTATTTTAGTTAAACAAAAAGAGAACACAGTCTGCCAAAACAGAAGGGTTCTCTAGGATTCTAACCACAAATATAAAGTCCACTTTGCAAAACAAACAATAAATCCACCAATTTTAACATTTTAAAAC
>CAUSYJ010000229.1:0-2939 GCA_963535845.1 uncultured Alloprevotella sp. | reverse complement strand
AAATAACGCTTTTTGCACCTCGGCGCGTTTTCTCGTCCCGCTTTTCGGCGCCCTTCGCCCGCCGCCACCCCAAAATCCCCTGCACACAGGGCAAAACCCCGCGCTTTGGCGCAAAAACGCTCCGTTTTCGTCCAAAATACCCCTATTTTTCACTTCCCCTCGGCACCCCGCAAAACCTTTCATTCACGCGCGCGATCCTATATAATGGTGATTTCTTCGACCGACGGGCCATATTTTTTAGTCAATTCCTTTGCATTCTCAATATTCTTTGTATTTTTGCCCAAAAGCATGAGCCTCACCACCCCGCAAACGGTCGAAAGTCGTGCTTCCGCACCGGTAATCGGCAGAAAGCAAAGCCCTAGCACCACTTCCCATCCGCGCAAAAGACGAGACGAAGGCCTTAATCGCCTTACGCCCCACATTGCTTCTCAAATTCAATCCCTATGCGAAGACTCTTTTCGCACATTCTCACTATGGCAACTGCAGCGAATCCCATGGCAGCCATAGCCGCATATAGTTTCTTGCCCCAAAAACCATCGCTTAATATCAAAATCATCGAAAGAGAAAGGAGAATGACTTAGACCGACCTAAGTCCAAACAGAGTGAAAAGCATCAAATTCAACAAAATCAGATAGAATTATGAGACATCTACTCGCCCTATGTATAGCCATTCTTTGTATGAGTATGGCGAGTGTGCCGGACACACAAAAACCTCGTCGTGAAGAAGCTATCGCGCTTATCCAAAGCACAAAGGGTATCAATGTTTGTGGTAAACAAAGTAGTATTACTGATCCCTATAAGCTCAAGAAAGAACTTGAAGCAAAAGGATGTCGTGTTTTCATCGAGAATAGCTCAATTCATGTAGAATACCCTCAATAAGACGTTTATGAAAAAGTTACTTATTCTCCTTTTTCTCTCTTGGACGTTGCACGCTGTATATGCTCAAACGGAAGGCCTCGTTCCTATTGAGCACGTGTCCTACATCTATGAAGAGCAGATCTCATATCCATCGGGAAGAGAGGATCGTTGCTATCTTATCTTTCGGAAAGATTCGCTAGGCGTGCATGGATGTTTAAATGCTACAACAGATGAGTTTTATGTAGCTAGAGAAGGATTCCTTCCTGGTTATGAGATTCGTCCTTTGCAAAACATCATTGTAAAACAGGATTCTTTGTCTTTTACAGTCGAAGCAGGGGTAGAATTTGACAACCCAGTTCCATTATATTGCAAGGAGGAGGCAACAGCGCAGCGCATGGGCATCCCCCTTTGGATACAAAAAGGTGCAAAACCCGATGTGATTACTCATAAATACAAAGGGAAGATTGAAGCCAATCGTTTGGTAATAGATGATGGGGAACCTTTTACCATTCCTAGGAAACGTGTTTTCATTCGCTGTAACTAATCTCATGTACCCCATCATTTCCGTGTGAGGTGATGGGGTATTTTTAAGGTATATTATAATGTCGAAAAATTGTACGGACACTGTGTCGAAGGACTAGCTCACGCAGTTGTAATCCGCCCCAACGCTGATGGCTCAGCAGATTATTATGACCCACAAACTGGCTGCAGCGGCACTCTCCCTAAAGGAACCTACTCAGATTGGAAATACCCAAAATCCATTTGCCATGAATACATTAAAAACTATATTCACGTGTTTCTTTACTCTCTGTTTTATGATGGTAGCAAATAGCTATGCTCAAAAAACAGATAGCATCAATACAGAAGCCGGCAAAAGCGTGCTCCATAGAAATGCGATCTACATACCACCGGCTTTGGAGCAGTATGCCGACACGGCTCTTCTCCATCAGAGATTTAACGTAGAAAACAAAGGCAATTACCTATATACCCCCTTTACAGAGGACAACGAACCCACCATCCCCTTTAATTATGGGTTTCTACATCCACTGGGCGAAAGATTCTACAATTGCTTTATGGGAAAGGTTGATCGCATTCTCCGCCCCAAAGCAGACAAAGGTTTCATCATCCTCACAAGCTATCTCGTTGTTCTTGGTGATTCCTATGCCTTTGACACAAGCAACAAAGACACGTCTAAGTTGGCTGATCTCAAGTACCTTGATTTCAGACACATCAAAAGAGATTTTTCTTATGGACATCCCTATCAAGGATTCACTCCCAACGATCGTATAGAACTCAGCAATTTCGTACAATCGTATGGTAGGCAAGCCGCATTAGAGACCGCCAATGCTTGGGTAATGGCCAGCTATCCTTTCAGTTTACAATCTACGAAATTTGAAAATCGATATACACGAGGAAGAAAACTCATCCTCACAGATGGGCATTCAACTCTTTACTTGTATTTTCTGATGATTGACTCAGTCGCACCCAACTTCGATACTGAGGTTCTTCCCTACATTAAAGGGGTATTTCGCTTCAACAGGTTTCGATAAAGACTAAGACCACGATTTACGCCACGCTATTGTTTCATACCTATTTACCCATTCAAAATCTAAGTGCCACTCTGTCTTTCGTGCTTGCATAGCAAAATACAAATAAAAACCTGAGTTCGGCCTAAACATTTCCTCTAAAAACAATCCCACCGACTAAACAACTTAATCGGTGAAACTACGTGGAAAGAGAATCGCAACTTTACAATTGAAGACCAAATAGTTACTATTCCACACGAACTCCATTTACACTACAAAGACAACAGAAATGTTTTATTAGGTCGACGGATTCTGTAAGCAGATACGCGAAAGTTTTCTCAATAAACGCTTTGCAATCTCCATATTATTTGTACTTTTGCCCAAAAGCATGAGCCTTCATCGCCCCACAAACGATCGAAAGTCGTGCTTCCGCAAAGCCTATAGCCCAAGTGCAACAAAATCCCCCTCAACAATACCTCAACATCTAAATACAATCACACAATGACACACCTCACTCCCCGCCCACTGCCCCGCCTGCTCGGCGTGCTGTTCGTT
>CAUSYJ010000228.1:0-2955 GCA_963535845.1 uncultured Alloprevotella sp. | reverse complement strand
GCAAAGTCCTTACGAAAAGCCTCATGGGCAAACGCTTCGTTCTTTTGCTGTCCATAGTCAAGGCGAAAAGAAAAGGTAGAATAGACCTGAGTTCGATCTAAGCGATTCTCCTTTTTCTTTCGATGATTTCTATATTAAGCGAGGGCTTCTTGGGCAAGAAACTGTATGCTGCCACGAGATTTGCGGCAAATCCTCTGATGCTCCTGTGGCGCGTGTGTTCAATCTGAACGATGTTCTTCAATTCGTCGTTTACCGTCTCGATCAACGACCTTTTTCTCAGTAGAATTTTATCGCGTAGATGCATCAACGAGTTCTTCATTCCCATATGAACAAGTTTCCCACCGATTAAGCTACTTAGTCGGTGGGATTATTTTTAGAGGAAATGCTTAGACCGAACTCATGTACTAAAAAGAAAAAACAAAGGAGTTGTTGTAGAAATCAAAGAAAAGAACTAACTTTGCGGCACATTTCAAATATTGTACGCCAATGTAACATCACGAATTAAAGACATAAGATAAAGAAGCGTTAGCTTGTATTCTTGCTTTCTTAAAATCGCCAAATTGAAAGAATGCTGCAAGGAGTAAAAGTTAATGCTCACGCCTCACAACGGCGTGGGCTTTTACTCGTATATGGCAGCACGGTGTTTGGCGATACCTAAGAAAGCGTAGACGAAGTTATTAGTCCACGCTTTTTTATTGTCTCAACTCTAACCTATGGACTAACATATAAATCAATTATACACAACGACAAACAATTCACAATGAAGAAATATCTTTTAGTTGTGGCATTGACTCTTATATCATTAGGGACAAATGCACAGAACCTGCAAGGCGTAAAGAACTTCCTTAGAGGTTTCAAGTATGAGATAATTGTAGGTATCAACTTCCCGGGAGCGACAGAACCTTACAATTCTCCTAAAATAGGCTACAATCTTGGTTTTACCGCTCGCAAGGAAGTGAAGACATTCTTGAACGATAAACTTGGCGTTTATGGTCTGACAGGACTTGTGCTGACAAGCAGAGGAGGCACAACGGCGATACCATTTTTTGAATCCTTTGGCAGTGACACTTGGAGTGTATCCGCTAAATCTTTACCTATTCATGTTGGTTGTGAGCTCAAATTCAAATATGTTTCTCTCTTTGCCGACTTCGGGCCACATATACTTTTTGCAGGAGGTAATAGTGACATAAAAAATCTTTCAAACAGTGGAGTTGCCTTTGGTGGAGGCTACGATATGGGTATCCGTTTCAAGAAATTTGCCATGAGTGTTGGATTTGACCAAGACTTTACAAAGCTAGGAACATTCACACCTGACAACGACCAAAGAAGCAAGCTGAAGATTGAATCTGATAAGGAGAAATTTAATCTGACTTGCGCAGAGGCACACATCGACCTCCGTTGGACTTTCTAAAAACAACCACAGTGACAAAAGTAAAATTATTTTCAACTGTATTCTTACTTTACGTTGCTACACATGCCCTCATTTCGTGTGAGGTTGAACATAATACAGACAATTCCATTAGTGACACTGAACTTGACTATAACCTTAAAGGAGAAGGACAGATTACAGTGACTGATGCTAATGGGAGTATTCTATATAACCGCACATTAAGCAATGCGGGTTATCGAATAGCGAGTTCAGGCTCTGATGTTCCTCCTACACTATATTTGCGGGCAAAATTCAAAAATGAAGGTGCTCCCGAGGAAACTCAAAGTTTTTTAGTGAACAGCAACCGTATATCTGAGATTTATTTGGACTATACGCTTAAAGAACGACTGCAGTTAGGAGTCATCCCAACCCATATTGGCCATGTGTCTATCAATCATTTTTCAAAGGATAAGCATGGTTACTATAATTGGGATGATGTAAGAGGCCATTTTAACGGTGAAGTCTCAATTACAAGTTTTGAGGCAAATCGTTACATTACAGTGGCTTTCAAAAATTGCAAATGCACTGTAGAAGGGGCAACAGGAAAGCGTTTTAGTGGAACTATTAAGTTTCCCCTGCGAAATACGCCATTCTTTTGGTGACATAACGCAAAAGTAGCGTCACAAGCCAAACTCCTTCTTCAACCGCTAAACCGTGCTGATGGAAACATCACACGGTTTGGCGGTTTTTCGTACACTGGTACCACTCTTCAGTTCCTTGAGCACCCCAAGCCTGAGGGGAAGGAGGAATCTTACACACTTTTTCGAATATTACCGCGAAAGCAGGGAGAAATGGCGAAATATGTAAGACGCACACGACATTTATAACCATAAGCATACGATGATAACGCAACTTCGCACTCCGATTCGCCCGACATGCATACAATGGAACTCGCGTCTGCAAAAGAATCATCTGATTTTGCACTTGCTGGTTGACTCGATGAGCCTTTGTCAGCTACAAGATTACATAGGCATCACCTAACAAACAACATTCCTACCGATCAAGTCACTTAATCGGTGGGATAATTTGTAAAGGAAAAGCTTAGCTCCAACTCAAGTTTTCAATAGCCGACCACGTTTCGGAGTAAGTTGAAGAAAAGTTGGCCTGTTTCGTCTCACATCATTTTTCGGGCAAGGGCCACAGTATAGTAAAATAGGTCGCTTCTTTTTCGAAGCCCTTTTGTGCATAGTCTGCCAGCTCAGTCTTGTTCGGTAAGCGATGTTCGAAGCTGAGAGTTTTTCCATTGAAAAGCACGATGGCAAAGCGAATCGAGGTAGAATAGGATTGTAAATCCTTTCCGAGAAAAGACTTCTACAGAAAAGCATCGTGTGCCGGGCTAATGGGGCACGGGAAAAGAGGGCGACGGGGTAAGGGAGGGGGCGTGTTTTCGTGGCAAAGATAGGGAAAATAACGCGAAGAGACCAAGCCGGAATCGAAGAAAAACTTGCGATTTTTCAAACTCGTGATACCTCGTCAAAAACAAGGGGACTTTTGAAGATTTCATCCCCATGTTTTTGAGGAAAGAT
>CAUSYJ010000227.1:0-2965 GCA_963535845.1 uncultured Alloprevotella sp. | reverse complement strand
CATTCTAATATTGTAACTTTGCCCACATAGAAATACCTAATAAATATATTCACACACAACTCTATGAAATTTTTCAAAGTTCTTGCTATCGCCGTTTTGGCGGTACTTTCGTCTGGGCAGATGAATGCCCAGTCCACGTCTCCTTCTACGAAGTGGCATTGGAATGAAGGGCAGATTGTACTTGACACTCCTGCTCGCCCTGCTGGTCAACAGTCAGCTTTAGGCTTGACAGTTCCCAAAATTCAGAACGTGCGTGTTGCTTTTGTAGGCTTGGGAATGCGTGGTCCTAGTGCTGTTGTACGCTGGACATATATTCCTGGTGTAGAAATCGTTGCTTTGTGCGACTATGAGCAGAAGCGCGCAGAACATTGTCAAGAATATCTAAAGAAGGCAAACCTTCCGCCTGCTTCCATCTATTTTGGTGCAGAAGGCTACAAGGAATTGTGCAAACGCCCCGATATTGATCTCGTTTATATTGCAACCGACTGGGATCACCATTTCCCCGTGGCTAAGTTTGCTATGGAAAATGGAAAGAATACGGCTATTGAAGTACCTTCTGCTATGAATGTTGAACAATGTTGGGATCTTATCAACTTGGTTGAGAAAACTCGCAAGCATTGTATGATTCTTGAGAACTGTTGCTACGACTGGTTTGAAATGAATACTTTGAATATGGCACAGCACGGAGTTTTCGGAGAATTGCTCCATGGACAAGGTGCTTATATTCATAACCTAGATGATTTTTGGAATGCATATTGGAAGAATCCTGAGAAATCTCCTGAATTAGGCTGGCGTATGCAGTATAATATGGAGAATCGTGGCGATGTCTACGCTACTCACGGTCTAGGCCCTGTGGCACAAGCTTTCGACATTCATCGTGGTGACCGCATGAAAACACTTGTTGCAATGGACACTAAACCTGTTCATGGTCCTAACTATGTGGAAGCTAAGACAGGTGTTCGCCCAACAAATTTCCGCAATGGTGATCATACCACAACACTGATTCGTACAGAGGAAGGAAAGGTTATTGAGGTTCAGCACCAAGTGATGAATCCGCGTCCTTACGACCGCCTCTATCAACTCTCTGGTACGAAAGGTTTTGCTAATAAGTATCCAGTTGAAGGTTATGCCTTGGATGCTAAGAGTTTGAAAGAAGCAGGTGTCACTCCTAAGGTTGATGACCTTTCTTCTCATTCTTTCATGTCGGCAGCTGAAAAGAAGGCCCTCGAAGAGAAGTATCAATCACCCATCTTGAAGAAGTATGCCAAGAAGGCTAAGGAAGTTGGCGGTCACGGCGGTATGGACTTCATCATGGATAGTCGCCTTGTCTACTGTTTGCAGAACGGTCTGCCTCTCGATATGGACGTTTACGACCTTGCCGAATGGTGTGCTTTGGCTGAACTCGGAACTCTTTCTCTCGATCATAATTCTGCTAGCGTTGCTTTCCCCGACTTTACGCGTGGACATTGGAATGATGTGAAAGGTTATAAGCATGCTTTCGCTCCTGCTGCACAAGAAGATGCAGCGGCTCAACTTGCTACTGCTATCACCAATGCACAGAAAGCTATTGCAGCTAAGGCTTGGGCAGACTATGAGAAGGCAACTACGGTTGAAGCTAAGAATGCTGTTAGCACAAAGGCTGTGGCCACCGTGCAGAAGACAGTTGCTAAATTGCTGAAGAAGGCAAAATAAGTCTACAGCCACATATAATTATACGTTAAATACGCTCACTACTTTGGTGGTGGGCGTTTTTTGTTGTGATGATAGGGGAGTGCGTGGAGAAGTTTAGCAGTGCTTTGCGTATCACAAGTATTCACGCAAAGCTCTTTTCTTTAGTTTTTGCTCTGTGTCGCGGAGGCAAAAATATCCTTATTGTGTCAGCCGACGCAATAAGGAAGTCAGCTGACATCCTTATTGTAATCAAAAATACAATAAGGATATTTATGGAGAGGGCACAATGATTGAGCCTCCTAATGCCTTTTTTTTGTGCGCGCAAGTGCTCTGAAGTAATATGTTCTGAAGATGGAGAAAAACTGTCATTTGGCTTTTCAGCTCTTAGCAAAGAACGGAAAGGTTTGTCTTGTGGCGGAAATATTGTATTTTTGTCATCACAAAATACGTATTTTGATATGTCAGACAAAATTTATCTCACAGGCGAGCGTCCAACGGGTCGCCTTCATATTGGACACTATGTAGGGTCTCTTCGCCGTCGCGTAGAGATTCAGAACACTGATGATTATAAGGATTTCTATGTGTTTATCGCAGATGCTCAGGCTTTGACCGATAATATGGATAATCCAGAAAAGGTTCGCCAAAACGTGATAGAGGTAGCCTTGGACTATCTGAGTGTTGGCTTAGATCCCAATAAAGTCACAATCTTTATCCAGAGTCAGATTCCTGAGCTCACTGAACTATCCTTCTATTATATGGACCTCGTTACTGTGAGTCGTTTGCAACGTAATCCAACAGTGAAGACAGAAATCTCTATGCGTGGTTTTGATTCAAGTATCCCCGTTGGATTTTTCACTTATCCAATTTCTCAAGCAGCTGATATAACGGCATTTAAGGCTACACATGTGCCGGTGGGAGAAGATCAGAAGCCCATGCTTGAGCAAGCCACAGAGATTGTGCGCCGCTTTAACTATATCTATGGCGACACTCTCGTTGAGCCGCAGATAATTCTGCCAACAAATGCAGCTTGTTTGCGCTTGCCAGGAACAGATGGTAAGGCCAAGATGTCAAAGAGTCTTGGAAATTGTATCTATTTGAGCGAAGATCCTAAGGATATGAAGAAAAAAATCATGTCGATGTATACCGATCCCGAACACTTGCGCGTGGAAGATCCAGGACATATTGAAGGAAATACAGTCTTTACTTATCTCGATGCTTTCTGCCGACCTGAACATTTTGAAGAGTTCTGGGCCGATTATAAGAATCTCGACGAAGTGAAAGAATATTACCAACG
>CAUSYJ010000226.1:0-2968 GCA_963535845.1 uncultured Alloprevotella sp. | reverse complement strand
CATTAGTACTGCTGTTACCGTACCAATCCATCCCATCATTTCAAAAAACTTTTCTTTCTTCATTAGTTCTTGCTTTGTTTTAAGAGTAAATAAAACTTAAGTTCTGGCAGTCCTAAAAACTTTACGCTTTGAGCATTGTTATCCTAATCTACCGCTGCAAAGGTAGAAAAAGTATTTTGTTTTTATGGAAAAAATGCCTCTAAGAAAGAATGTGCAAGGTTAAAAAACGTCGAACTATTTATTGGGAAAAGTAGTGTTATAGACCTTTGTTTTCACCCAATAATCATGGTCAAAAATACAATAAGGATATTGGCTGACACAATAAGGAAACCAGTTGACGCAATAAGGCTGTCAGCTGACAGCCTTATTGTATTTTTGGCTTTTCTAAGGAGAAAAAATGCTATTTGTTTCTGTGTGTCGTTTTATTCTAATCAACAAACTTAGAATGATGCTCTGCGAAGATTTTCTTAGCAGAGCAAAGAAGAAATAAAGCTTTTAGGGAAGCAATAAAAAGAGTGGGAGAGAATGACAGAAAACCTTATAGGAATCAGTCCTGCCATTCCTCTGTGAGCATTCGTTCAAGCTCTTCAGCATTTAAGCGGAGATGGAAATGACCATTTTCGGCTATTGAGATGCCGCCCGTTTCTTCTGAAACGCAGATAGCCAGACAATCGCTTTTTTGCGAAATGCCTAAGGCAGAGCGATGCCGAAGACCAAGGGCCTTAGGAATGTCGGTGTCGTGAGACACGGGGAGGATACAGCCCGCAGCAGTGATGTGGCTATTGCTAATAATCATAGCACCATCATGGAGTGGAGAGTTTTTGAAAAAGATGTTTTCGATGAGTCGTTGGCTGATTTTGCCATTGATGATTTCCCCAGTGTTGATGTATTCCGCAAGGTTGACACCTCGTTCCACTATGATGAGTGCGCCCACCTTTTGTTTCGACATGCTCAGACAAGCCATAACGATTGGCATAATGTCAGTGCGGTGGGATTTGACCTCTTTATTTAAGTGGAAAATGCGTGCAAGATACTTTGCATTCTTTTGGTTGCCAATGGTAGAAAGGAAATGTCGAATCTCGTCTTGGAAAAGAATGATGACAGCCAGCAAACCGATGTTCATCAAGTTGTCCATGATGCCTCCAATCAGTCGCATCTCAAACACGCGTGACACAAGAATCCATACTACAGTGAAGATGATGACGCCGCTAAAGATGTTGGCAGCGCTGGACTGCTTCATGAGTTTCCAAATGTAGTAGAGCAGCAAAGCGACAAGGAAAATGTCGATGATGTCTTTAATTCCGAGTGAGAGCATGAGAACTTACTGAACGGTCTTAGAATATAACTGTACGGCTTCAACAGCTTGCTGAACGTCGTGGACGCGCAAAATATTTGCCCCCTTTAGGAGAGCGATGGTGTGGAGTACACTTGTTCCGTTAAGGGCTTCTTGCGGTGTGGTGTTGAGCAGCTTGTAGATCATGGACTTCCTAGAAACGCCAACGAGCAAGGGTAATTCAAATTCGTGGAAGTCCTGCAAGTGGTTCAACAACTCATAGTTTTCATCGAGCGTCTTACCAAAGCCAAAGCCAGGATCAAGAATAATGTCCTTTATGCCCATATCGCGCAACCTATTGATGCGTTGTGCCATGTAGAGAAACACTTCGCGCAAGAAATCTGAATATTGCGGATTGTCCTGCATTGTTTGGGGGATTCCTTGCATGTGCATGAGTATGTAAGGAACATTGAGTTGCGCTGCGGTACGAAACATTTGCGCATCCATTTCGCCTCCCGAAATATCATTGATAATATCGGCGCCATATTCCTCTACAGCCATTCGGGCCACATCAGCTCGGAAAGTGTCGACACTAACCGGGAGTTGTGGCGCAAGTTTGTTGACTATTTGCAGACCATGCGAGAGGCGGCGCATCTCTTCCTCGGGGGAAACATCATCAGCCCCAGGGCGCGAACTATATGCTCCAATGTCGATCATTTGTGCACCTTCGTCCACCATCTGCTGTACACGTCGGTGGATTTCCTCGTCGGATTGTTTTCTGCTCTCTGCAAAGAAAGAATCCGGCGTTACGTTTAAGATGCCCATCACTTTAGGCTGACTGAAGTCTATAAGCTTTCCGCTGCAATTTATTGTATAGGTCTGCATGATTTCCTTTACTTTATTTACTCGCAAAAGTAGTTAAATTCCGCTGACCATGCTTGTATCTATCTCTTTTTTTACTGCGAAAGCTCCATAAAGGTAAGGTATCTGTCGGAAAAGAAGTAGGCTGCGAAAAAAAACTTGTAACTTCGCACGATATTTAGAATGAAAGAAATGAATACAGCAGACTTGTACAAACTGTTCTGCGAGCATCCTGTCATTACGACGGATACGCGCGAGTGTCCGAAAGGGGCAATCTTCTTTGCGTTGAAAGGAGAAACTTTCGATGGTAATAAATTTGCAACTATGGCCCTCGAAAAAGGCTGCGCCTTTGCTGTGGTTGACGATGAGAAAATAGTGAGCAATGATGACCGCATGATTCTCGTTGACGATGTTTTGACAGCAATGCAGCAACTGGCCTCTTACCACCGCCACCAGTTGGGGACGCCTATATTGGAGGTGACGGGAACAAACGGTAAGACTACTACGAAGGAACTCACCAGTGCTGTCCTTGCTGAGAAATATCGCGTACTCTATACTCTCGGCAATTTGAACAACCACATAGGAGTTCCCAAAACGCTCCTGCGTCTGACAGAAAAGGACGAAATAGCTGTGATAGAAACGGGAGCAAATCATCCTGGAGAAATCAAAGCGCTGGCAAATATCGTAGATCCTGATTGTGGCTTAATAACGAATGTTGGTAAGGCTCACTTAGAAGGCTTTGGAAGTTTCGAGGGCGTTATCCATACGAAGCGAGAGCTATACGACTATCTCCGCTCGAAAGCAGGCGGCTATATTTTTCTCAATGGTGACAAC
>CAUSYJ010000225.1:0-2977 GCA_963535845.1 uncultured Alloprevotella sp. | reverse complement strand
ACACCCGCAAGGACGCTATTTCTCTGAAGCAAGCATTGCACAAGGTCAAAAGCAAGATCAAGAAATAACAGACGACGAATATGCTGGTATTACGCAAACAATTGAAATATTCTATGATGCTTTTGGAGACAATGATGAAAATCGCATTGCAGGATGCATCACACCAATAATGGATCAATTTCTTTCAAAGAAAAATGCCACAAAGGCCGATGTCATGAATCTAATCTCCAAAATGTTCAATGAGCATATTGAGGAATGTTCTTTCAATGTAAACAATAACTATAACATTGTGAAGAATGGAAATAGCTATAATGTTACATTCTCCGTTGATCAGCACATCACTCGCGACAATGAGGGTAAAACATTCGGATCATATCAAGTACAGGTAAAGATAGATAGAAACTTTATGATTCAATCCCTGACAATGAAAGAAATCTCACAACGATAATAAAAGACTTATGATAACAATTAATTCATACGAAGAATTTGCTGCCCTAAAAGGCAAAGAAATTGGAACGAGCGAATGGCTCGAAGTTAATCAAGAACGCATCAATCAATTTGCTGATGCCACTCTCGATCACCAGTGGATTCATGTTGATGCAGAACGCGCTAAAGAAGGTCCTTTTGGCCAAACTATCGTACATGGCTACCTAACATTGAGTTTACTTCCACATATGTGGGGAGAAATCATTACCGTAAACAACATCAAGATGATGGTTAACTACGGAATGGATAAAATGAAGTTTGGACAGGCTGTACTATCTGGTTCCAGCCTCCGCCTAGTTGCATCTCTCCACGACATTCAAAACTTACGAGGAATCTGCAAAGCCGAAGTTAAATTCAGAATTGAAATCAAGGATCAGCGTAAGCCCGCATTAGAAGGTATTGCTACTTTCTTGTACTATTTCAACTAATTGATCAGCCACCAATCGACGGGCCATACTGATTTGATGTATCAGTTGTGCCCGTCGGTCATATCTCTATACAGCTCTACAATGACCGACCACTACCTCACTATTGCAACGCTCGGAGAAGGACTTTACACAGAGAAGCGTAGCCGCTTCCTTGCCTTTGCCATACACGTAGAAAATGAAGAAGAGGTAAAAGAAATAGTCAAAAAGTACCAGAAGGACTATTATGATGCACGCCACGTTTGTTATGCCTATGTCTTAGGACATGGCGGAGAACGAACACGGGGTGTGGATGCTGGAGAACCATCGGGCACAGCAGGCCGCCCTATCTTGGGGCAAATCAAATCGAAGAATTTAACAAATACTCTTGTCATTGTTGTTCGGTATTATGGAGGTACTCCTTTAGGAGCAGCAAACCTTGGGCGAGCTTACCAAGCAGCAGCCTTAGAGGCACTTAATCAAGCTGTCACTGAAGAAAAGATTGTGACCAAAAACATAAATATAAGTGTTCCTTATACAGAAGTAGACGCTATTATGAAGATCTTACGAGAAGAAAGTACAGAAATATCCTCGCGAGAATATGATGCCACAGCGCAACACATGACTGTCACAATCCCATTAAACGAAGTAGAGCTTCTCTGTGAACGTTTGAGAAAATTCTACACTGTTAAGATTCAGATTGAGGATAATGATGGAGAATAACATTACCCTTCGCCCCTTTGCTCCTGAGAAAGATTTAGAAATAGCCCTGCAGCTCTATGAACAAGCTTTCCCTATTGAGGAGCGCAGACCTGCAGAACAATGGATCACAACATTAACGTCTGGCCAAACACACCCGTGGACTATTCTATACGGCAACAGCTTTGCTGGTTTCTTCATATTATGGCCCATGGAAGGCTTCATCTATGGTGAGCATTTTGCTATAAATTCTAGCCTACGTGGACATGGAGTGGGAAGTAGGGCTTTAGTCCTCATACTTGAAAGTATCAAAAAGCCACTTATTATTGAAGTGGAACCACCCCAAAGTAGTACTATTGCTCAACGGCGTATTGCCTTCTATCAACGCCATGGGCTGCATTTCTGCCCAAAAGTCTATCTCCAGCCTCCCTATAGAGATACAGATGAACCTTTTCCACTTTGCTTAATGAGCTCTGACGAAAAGTTTATCAACGAACAGTTTAATAATATCAGCAAACAAATACATCGTGTTGTTTATGGGAAAACCAACACGGCTTACTGAAAGAAACACCCATTATGTATTACATTAAGAAAAGAATTGAAGTGGCTTTTGCCCACCATCTCATGCTCAACTATGCGAGCAAGTGTACAAACCTTCACGGCCATAATGCGATCATTACAATTTATTGCAAAACAAAAGAGCTCAATGAGAACGGAATGGTGGTAGACTTTAAACATGTTAAAGAAATCGTAAGCGGACAGCTCGATCATCGCTACGCCAACGATGTCGTCAACTTTAATCCAACAGCAGAGAACCTGGCGCGCTGGATTTGCGAACAGATTCCCCATTGCTATAAAGTATCATTCCAAGAATCTGAAGGAAATATCGCAACTTACGAGAAGGATGATGTACAAGATTAACGAGATTTTCTACTCTCTTCAAGGCGAGGGTTTTTGGACAGGGACTCCGTCCATTTTTATCCGCTTCTCGGGCTGTAATCTCCAATGCGCTTTCTGCGATACGCTCCACGAAGAAGGAAAAATGATGAGCGAAGAAGAAATTCTCAGCATCACGAAGAGCTTTCCTGCCAAACACGTAGTACTCACAGGAGGGGAACCTTCCTTATTCGTCAAAGAGACTTTATTAGAAAAGTTACACGCCCAGGAAAAATTCATTGCCATTGAAACAAATGGTACACACGAATTACCTAAAGGTATTGATTGGATTACACTCTCCCCCAAAAAGGATTTTCAGCATAAGGCAACTCCTGTATTGAAACATTGTGATGAACTGAAAATAGTTTATACAAACACAGAGTTTAACCCATACTTAGATATAGAAACTAAACATCGCTACCTACAACCCTGCGACACAGGGAATCTTGCAG
>CAUSYJ010000224.1:0-3010 GCA_963535845.1 uncultured Alloprevotella sp. | reverse complement strand
TCATCAACGAATTTGCCAAGAACCGCAAATGCATCCAACATAGCTCCCTTAATGAAATCTGCTAGTGGAGATAAGATATTGTTCCAAACCCATGCAATACCTGCTCCAATTGCTTCAATGGCAGGTTTCCAACCATTCCACACATCTACAATTGTTTTTAAGGCAATGCTTAGGACTGTTACCAAGAAATTGGCTATTGGTGCTAGTACGTTATTCCACAGCGACAGTAGTCCGCTAAATAGTACATCAACAGCTTTAACAAATACCTGTGCTAAGAAGGTAGCAATTGGCACAATATCCGTATTGAATACATCTAATAGAAACGCTCCTAAAGGAACCAAAACGTTATTCCATAGATTGCTTAGGATGCCTAACAAGCTATCCAGTGCTGCCTGTACTAAAGCTCTAAAATCACTACTTGTCTGATACAAATAGATGAGCGCGGCAGATACTGCAGCTACAATCGCAGCGAAGAATAAAGCCGTTCCTGTTGCTGTACCAAAGACTGCCTGCAATGATGTTAGTACCCCTTCACCGTTAGCTATACCTGTGAAGAAAGTAGAAAACCCTGTTGCTAATGCCTTTAGCGGTGCTAAAAGTCCAGTGAAGACACTTTTAATAGCACTCCAATTCTTTATGATTCCAAAAGTCGCAAAGCCAGCAAACATTCCACCTAAAAGTGAAGTGATGATTACTTTGTGGTCTTTTAGAAATCCAGTAACTTTATCGAATATACCTTTAACACGATTGTAGATCTCGTCTACTCCGCTCATGTCAATCGAGCCATCAGGAATACCTAAAGAGCCAAAGTCGGCACCACCGCCTCCAGCGCCTCCACCTCCTCCGGAGCCTGAGTCCTCTGAGTCATGCAATACATTCAAATCATCGAACCCTGCTAATGATCCCTTTAATTTATCTGCAGCTTTACCTGCCTTGCCAAGTCCAGACGTTAATCCACCTGCAGCGGCACCAGCCTTACCTATATTGGAAGCTATTGCTCCTGTAGCACCTGCCGCGCCTTTGCCACCAGTGATTAACCTTGTAAAAGCCACAAAGTAATTAGCAAGTGTCTGTAGACCTCCTAGAATGACGTTTATGACGCCAATTATTGGAGTTAATACATTTATCAAACCTTGGCCAATTGTCGCCTTTAGCTCTTCGAAACGAAGCGATAGGACACGTGTACTATTTGCCCAACCATCTGATGTTCTTTCGAAGTCTCCTGCAGCATTAGATAACGCATTCTGTACGAACGCCAATCGTAATGCTACCTTTTCTTGCTCTGACATCTTGGCTGTTGTTTTACCGAAGCCATTCGCCAAAGCATATTCATCAAGAGCCGATTGAGTCATAACGACACCCAAGCTCTTGAGTGATTCTGTTTCACCTGTAAATACAGATTTCAACTTAGTAAATGCCTCATCATTCGATAGGTTATAGAATGATGCCACATCACCTGTTAACGTTGTTATAGCTGAAGCCATATCGTACGATGCAGCTTCTCCGTAACCAAATGCTTGCGCCATAGAACCAAGTTGTCCCATGTACTCTTTGGCTACCTTTTGCGACATGCCAATACTTGTTATTGCGTTACGTGCGAATTCATCTACACGTTTTGACATTGTAGGGAATGTAACGTCAACAACGTTTTGGACTTCAGCAAGGTCAGAGCCCAATTGAATACATTGCGATCCGAATCTCGCTAAAGCTGTAATGGCCAAAACTTTTCCGATAGTAGCACCAATAGCATTAAACCTACCGGTTAAGATGTTATCTGCCTTATTAGCAACTTTCGCTACATCTTTTTCAAGATTGTCATTCAGTTTGACACCTAATTCAACGGACCCTACTTCTGTTGCCATCTAATCACCTCTCATTTCTATGAAGCCAATGCCTTCATGGCTTCTTCAAGGGCTCTCATAGACTGCATATAGGACTTGCTATCGATAGGTTTCTTACTCTGTCTTGCTTGCCACTCAGCTCGTATCCTTTTATCGCTTGCAGACATGTTTTTGATGCGTTCTTTATCCGTAGTGGATCTAACATCAACTACATGCCCTAATGGCGTATCACCATTCAATCCAGTAAGTAGAGTACAGAACTCTCCCCACTGCATTTCAGGCTCATATCTTAAACGGATTCCGTATTGCTGAGTAACAGAAGCATCGATTAAATCCCAATCCTCAAACAAGTCATAGTAAGACTCATCATTATGCTGTGGTGTTACGAAAAGTTTTTTCCATTTCTTCAAATGACTTATCTGTAACAAGAGCCATCATTCCAATAAATAGCGATTGATAAGCTGTAATAGATAACTCCATTGCTTCAATTTCTTTAAAAGCCTCTTCTCCAAGACCTAACTTAATAGCCTTATCGATTCCATCTACTGAAGCTGCACCCTCATTAAGTATTGCGTTCATCTGTAGAACTGTATTTTTGCGGTCGTCAACTTTATAAGTTATTCCTTCTGCAACTTGTAAGAACTTAGGCTCATTTACGAGCTTTGCACTAATATCGATAATTTTTCCCATATACATTTAAAAGGGCAGCCATCTTGACCGCCCATTCCTTTCTATTTTTTGTTTTTAAACTGCTGGAGTATAAGTTGGCTTTCCATCAGAGTTAACTGTGAACTCTAACGCTCCAACATTTGTTGAGTCTCCACCTTCAGCAGATGTGACATCCACTATCGCATTGAAGGCTAACTTCGCACCACTTACCATTGTCCATTCGAATGGAATAGTAGCTTCCTTGCCTGTCTTGAAAGCAAGAGAAGCGATGTAGTCATTTCCTTCGTCGCCGATGTTTCTCTTACCCTTGAATTCAATCTTCAAAGACTTGGAAGTCATCAGACCACGCTGCCAACCTTTTGTATCCATAGGATTCCAGTTTTCAATACCATTAGAGAATGATACTGAAAAAGACTCCAAATCAGCTACATTAACTTTCTTTGGAGTATCTTTTGTGCCAATATCAAACTTGAATTCATTGTTAAATACTGGGAATACAC
>CAUSYJ010000223.1:0-3020 GCA_963535845.1 uncultured Alloprevotella sp. | reverse complement strand
ATATATGCCAATCACTCATTGGACATTCCTTATCGCTTGCTTGGCTATCTCTGGTATTCCTCCTTTCTCAGGCTTCTTCTCGAAGGACGAGATTTTGGAAGCTAGCTTTGCTTATAGTCCAGTGATGGGCTGGGTGATGACAGGTATTGCTGCTATGACAGCGTTTTATATGTTCCGCCTTTACTATGGTATCTTCTGGGGAACAGAGAACAAAGAACATCATGCCGAATGCCATCCGCATGAGAGTCCTTTGGCAATGACTTTCCCACTTTTGTTCCTCACAGCTATTACGCTAGTAGCTGGTTTTATTCCTTTTGGAAAGATTATTTCTGCTGATGGATTCGCGTACGACTTCCTAGCACATTTCAACTGGTTCTTGGGTGCCAAGAGCTGTGTCATCGCACTTGTCGCTATTGGTCTTGCCACTTGGATTTACAAGGGAGAGAAACAACCTGTTGCTGATAAAATGCAGAATGCAGCACCGCATCTCCATCGTTGGGCATATAAGCGTTTCTATTTAGATGAAGTCTACCAGTTCATTACGCATCGCATCATCTTCAAATACATCTCTGGGACTATAGCTAAGTTTGACCGTAAATACATTGACGGTTTCTTCAACTTCTTGGCTTGGGGAACTCACGAATTAGGTTTCCAAATTCGCGGTTTCCAGAGTGGTTCTATTCAGAAGTATGCGTTTATATTCTTCTTGGGTGCTCTCGCCCTGTTATTAGTTATGATCCTCTAAAACTGACAGATATATGAATTTCTTATCAATATTTGTACTGATTCCTCTGCTCATGCTGCTCGGTTTATGGCTAGCAAGAGATCAAAAAAGTATTAGAGGCGTGATGGTAGCGGGTAGCACCTGCTTGCTCATCCTTTCTGCTGTCCTCACAGTGCTCTTTCTTCAAGAACGAGCTGCTGGTAATACGGCAGAAATGTTGTTCACTGCCTCTTTCGATTGGATTACACCATTGCACATTAAGTACTCCGTCGGAGTCGATGGAATCTCTGTTGCAATGCTGTTGCTCTCCTCCGTCATCGTGTTTACAGGAACGTTTGTTTCTTGGCACATGAATAAGGAATACTTCTTGTGGTTCACACTGCTGAGTGCAGGTGTTTATGGTTTCTTCATTTCCATCGACATGTTCACCATGTTTATGTTCTATGAAGTAGCTCTTATCCCGATGTATCTGCTGATTGGTGTGTGGGGCACTGGTCCTAAAGAATATGCAGCCATGAAGCTGACACTCATGCTTATGGGTGGTTCTGCTTTCCTCATGTGTGGTATCTTTGGTATCTTCTATGGAGCAGGTTAAGCTTTGGTTATTTTCGATATTGTTGATCAGCAGTATGGTGCACATTTAATCAATATTGCCCAACAGCATATTTGGTTCCCGCTGACCTTTGCCGGTTTCGGTGTTCTCGGTGCACTGTTTCCTTTCCATACTTGGAGTCCTGATGGTCATGCTTCTGCGCCAACGGCAGTGTCTATGTTGCACGCTGGTGTATTGATGAAGCTTGGTGGCTATGGTTGCTTCCGAATCGCCATGTTCCTCATGCCGCAGGGAGCACAGGACTTAGGCTGGATTTTCCTTGTACTAACGGGTATCTCAGTTGTCTATGGTGCCTTCTCAGCTTGTGTTCAAACCGACTTAAAGTATATCAATGCTTACTCTTCAGTGTCTCACTGTGGCTTGGTGCTCTTCGGTATTCTGATGGTGAACCAAGTAGCGGCTACTGGTGCAGTCTTGCAGATGCTTTCTCACGGTTTGACTACAGCTCTCTTCTTTGCCCTCATTGGTATGATCTATGGCCGCACGCATACGCGTGATATCCGCGAGATGAGCGGCTTGATGCGCATCATGCCGTTCCTCTCTGTATGCTATGTGATAGCTGGTTTGGCAAATCTCGGTCTTCCAGGCTTCAGCGGCTTTGTTGCAGAAATGACCATCTTTGTTGGTTCCTTTGCTAATGCCGACACGTTCCATCGTGTGCTGACTATTGCCGCCTGCACTAGCATTGTTGTCACAGCTGTCTATATTCTTCGCCTTGTTGGTAAAATCCTTTATGGAGTTTCCACTAATGAAGAACACTTGAAGCTTGACGATGCTCATTGGGAAGAACGTTTCGCTGTTATCTGCCTCATCGCTACGATTGCAGCCCTCGGTTCTGCTCCGTGGTGGGTAAGTAATATGATAAATTCTGGTGTAGCTCCAGTCGTAGAACATATTACAGCCTTTGCCGCCAATACGAATCTCAATCCGTTCATGTAATCTCTTAAAGAATAAAAACAGACAATGGATTATTCACAATTCTTACATATGCCCGAGGAGGCAAGCCTTTTGGCTGTTATTCTTATTCTCTTCTTGGCCGACTTGTTTATGTGCAAAGAGCCCAAGGATGGGGAAACTATTAGCCAGAAGTCCTCAGCTATCAACTATGTAGCTATAGGCCTTCTCTCTATTCATACACTCATCAACCTGTTGCCCTGTTGCAATGGTAGTATGCAGGCAACAGAAGCCTTTGGCGGAATGTACCAGCATACGCCGATGATGACAGTTATTAAGTCGGTACTTAATATTGGAACACTTGTGGTGTTTCTGATGGCTAATAGTTGGTTGCGTCGCCCAGAGAACATTGTTAAGCAAGGCGAGTTCTATCTCGTTACGCTATTCACGTTGCTCGGTATGTACTTTATGATCAGTAGTGGCCACTTCCTGATGTTCTTCATCGGCTTGGAGTTGGCCAGTGTACCTATGGCAGCTCTCGTAGCTTACGATAAGTATCGCTATGAAAGTGCAGAAGCAGGTGCCAAGTTCATTTTGTTGGCTCTCTTCTCCAGTGCACTTCTTGTCTATGGTCTTTCGCTCATCTATGGTGCTACGGGAACGCTCTACTATAGTAGTGTGGGTGCTCTCTTCTCTGGTGATACGCTTCTCAGCGTTATTGGTCTAACGTTTTTCCTTTCAGGTATGGGCTTCAAAATTAGTTTGGTACCATTCCATCTTTGGACAGCT
>CAUSYJ010000222.1:0-3050 GCA_963535845.1 uncultured Alloprevotella sp. | reverse complement strand
GTTTTTCTACAAAACGGCTCTTTTCTGTTTTTTCTTTATATTGAAATGATAAGACAAGTTTACTTTTCTGCATAGAAAACATGCTGATTTCCCAACTTGCTATTTAGCGGATAAGTTCGGCCTCGGGGCTCAATGTTTCTTAGGAGCTAAGAGGCGGTGGTAGCGCGCATCATCGCAGAGTACTTTGAGCGCAAGTTTGAAATCCTTGTCGTTGCGCAGATTGTATTCGGCCATACCTTTTTGGTAGTAGTAGCGCGTCACGAGTTCGGATTCCACAAGCGACTTAATATCTTTGCGCCAATAGTCGAAATCGTACTCAAAATTATGGGAGAGCTTTTTCTCCAGCGCATTCAACTCATCTTTGGCCATTTGTTCGTAACCTTCTGCTGCTACAATGCTGCGCAGGATATTGAGTGCGGATTTCGATTGCGTATCATAAGTGAAATTCTCCTTTTTCAGGAATTGCAGAAAGTCGTTGTACTCCTGATCAGAAAGAGAAAAAGTACTGGGACGAGCAATGGTGCGATGATGATTCTGGTAGTCGGAGCAATAGTTACGCAGGGCATCGCTCGCTGAAAGATAGGAGAAGAGCGAGGGCAAGGAGTCGGGCACGGTTACGATATCGGGCGTGATACCTCCCCCATCGCGAACGGGACGTCCGTTGGCAGTATGGAAAACTTTAGAAAGCGAGTCGGGCAGGTGTTGCGGTTGTCCGTTTTTATAGCTATACGCCTGAATGCAACGCCCTGAAGGGATATAGTACTTACTTGTGGTGAGTTTGAGAATTGCCTTATAGGGCAGTTGTCGCGTCTGCTGCACCAGACCTTTACCATACGTGCGTTGACCGATAATGACGGCTCGATCGTAGTCCTGCAAAGCTCCGCTCGTGATTTCGGCCGAAGAAGCTGTACCGTTATCGGTCAGAACAACGATGGGCATTGTTAAATCGGCTGGTTCATTCTTTGTCTTGAAAGTGGAATTTACTTCTTTCAACTTACCCTTCATACGCACCACTTCCTTTCCGCGAGGCACGAAGAGCCCCACCACATTGACGGCCTGATCCAACAGACCTCCGCCATTTCCGCGCAGGTCGAGGATGAAACGCCGCATACCTTTTTGCTTCAGCTCAGCAAAGGCCATCTGGAGTTCGTGGGTTGTTTGCTCTGTGAAACCTGTTAGCAAGGCATACCCAACGGTGTCGTTCACCATTGTATAGAACTGAACGCTGGGCATCGTTACGGTGCGCCGCGTTAGTCGGAAAGTGAGCGGTTTTTCCACACCATAGCGTTTCACCTTTAGTTCAAAATGGGTACCAACATCGCCACGAAGCGATTCGCTAACACGGCTGGAGTATTCACTTTCTTTACCTTTTTCTGCTTCTCCATAATCCTTTCCATCGATGGAAAGAAGGATGTCGCCAGCGCGAAGACCAGCCAGAGCAGCAGGCATTCCCTCATAGGGCTCTTCTATGATGCAGCGCCGTGCTTTGTTGAGAAAAGAAATGACAGATCCAATACCGGCATACTTCCCCGTGGTGAGTTGTTTGAGCTCTTGCGTCTTATTCTCAGCATAGTACTGCGTATAGGGATCAAGCTGATTGAGCATATAGAGCAATGCGTTGTTGATATTTTTCTCCGCACTCAGTGTGTCCACATAATAAGTGTCCAATTCCTTATAAAGGGAATTGAAAATATCGAGATTTTTAGAAATCTCAAAATTGTGGTCGGAATTGCTTTGCGCCACGCCTTCCATCGAGAAGACAAGGGCAAAAAGAAAAAGCAGCTTTTTCATATTCAAAATGTTGATAAGAAGAAAGAGGCAGAAAAGAAAGAGGAGAAAAGGAAGAAAAGGGTGCAAAACGTTTCTTTCACAAGAGAGCAGAAAGCAATCATCGGAAAATCATCGCTTGCTTTGCACCTTTTTCTCGTTATCTCATTTCAGTTTCTCACATATTTCGTCCCAAACTTCGTCGGGAAGGGTTGTGCCTACCACCTGGATGACCTTGCTCGCCAGGAGAGCACCTTTCTGAAGACAGGTTTCCAAAGATTCGCCACAGCTCAAGCCATAGAGGAAACCAGCGGCGAAATAATCTCCAGCTCCCGTGGTATCTACCACTTTGTGGACTTTCTCGGCTGCTGCGCGAGCCACTTCCTCTCCATGTTTCACCAAAGAACCCTCAGCGCCTATCTTGACAATCGCAATTTCGCATTTTTCAGCCAACACGTTGAGAGCCTCAACGGGATCAGACTTACCGGTGAAGGATCTGGCCTCATCTTCGTTGGCAAAAATAATATCGACTTTCTGGAGAAGTTGTTCGAAGAAGGGGCGATCATCCTCCACAATATTATAGCTACCAAAGTCGAGACCAATCTTCAGCCCTTTCGATTTGGCAATATCTGCGGCGCGCATCACCATTTCGTGGTTCTGCACGAGATAACCTTCAATATAGAAAATATCGGCATTGTCGAACCATTCCGTTTGCAAGTCATCAGCCGTCAGTGTGGCCGCTGCACCCAAATAGTCGTCGAAGGTGCGCTGTCCGTCGGGGGTAATAAATGCCGAACAAACACCCGTGGGGAGATCACCAATCAAGAAATGAGGAATACCGCCATGCTGCAAAAAATTATCTTTATAGAACTCGCCATAGCGATCATCGCCCACTTTCCCGATAAATTCGGGCTTTGCGCCGAGATTGGCCAGTGCCAACATCGTATTTCCCACAGAACCGCCAGTGGCAAAGCTGGTTTGAAGTTTCTCCAGCTTCTCATTGAGCTTTTTATACCCCTCGAAGTCCACAAACTGCGTAGAACCTTTCGGGAGTCCCAATTCCTTGAGAACAGAGTCGTCAATCTGTGTCAAAACATCGCAAAGAGCGTTGCCAATGCCTAAAATCTTCTTCATTTCAACTTTTTTTTCAAAATTCTATGCAAAGGTATTGCTTATTTCGGAAATAGACATTACTTTTGCACCGCAATTCTGAGAGAAACCTCATTATCCTGCTTCAGTAGCTCAGTTGGTTAGAGCACCTGACTGTTAATCAGGGGGTCGTT
>CAUSYJ010000221.1:0-3065 GCA_963535845.1 uncultured Alloprevotella sp. | reverse complement strand
TGCACGTCGGTCGTATCAACGCCGGCTTGTTGCATCAGCTTCAGGCATACGCTGCGCGCCTTCTTCACTTGCACTTTCCAGCCCGTCAACTCCTCCATCGATGCGCACAGTTCGTCATACTCCTCTGAGGTCATCTCGCGCAGGCTGGTTGTCCGCCCACAGGTGGTACAATACACCAGCGTCTCCTTGTCCGCCCCAGGCAGTTTCTTCAGCAAACCATAGAAACGCACGTAGTTCCGTTCCGCTCCCATAACTTTTCCTCCTTCCAGTCTTTGTAATTCTGCCGAGCGTGGGCCACTGCTTCGGGCAAAGTTCCCTTGATGTCGTCAACACCAAATAGGGGTACACCATTCACGCAGGCAAACAGTTCGCCATTGAATTCCATTACCTGCACAGCCTTGCGTGCCTCTGCATCAAGCTCAGCCTGACGCGCCGCCTCGATACGGTCCGCACGCTGCTCGTGCCACACTTGGATACGCTTCTTGATTTCATCTAAAAAATTTTTCATTGCATTTATATCTTTAAGTTATACGTTGTCCGAAGCCTTCCACTCTATCGTGACCACGGCATCCACGGTCTTCCTGCCCAGACAGATCGGGCACGGGACCTTTTCGCTCTCTCCGCAAGTGTCAGATCCCCAGAAGTAGCCGTTGCCGTGGCAGTATCCGCAGGCGTGCCCCCTGCTCACCAGGCGTTCGGAGGCTGATTTGATCCTCGGCGGAACGAGTTCTACCATTCTGTTGATTTTGCTCATTGTCTTTCTTGTTTTGACAGTCTTATTCTTTCGGGCAGTACCACGGTATAGTTGCAATACCGGCAGCACCGTCCTTCCGTTCTCACGGGATAGGGGTTGTTGCCCATCCCCTCTATCTCTTTGCCGCAGATGCAGCATTTTTCTTTCTCGTCCATATCACAGATTGTTACTTGTTTTCAATATACCTTTTTTCCAGACTACATAATGGTTGCCGGCTTCGCCGATGCTTCGTCCCAGGCAGTAGGCCTTGTAGCCCATCACACGTATCTTCATGTCGCAGATATATTTCAGTCGGCGTGCAGGTTTGCCGGTTGGTTCGCTTTTGTCTTCCTGACTGATGAAGATGAAGCACTTGCGATTGAATCGTTTCATTAAGGCTACAGCCGACGGGTAAGTCCATTTGTAATCGTCGCAGGCCACTTGGAAAGAATCGATGATGATGAACTTTGGCGACTTGGGCTTGGCAAGGCGCGTGGCAAGCTCGTCTATCGATTCGTCGATCACTACTCGGAAACGTCCCTGCACTTCGTTCATCTTCAGATAACTCATTCGGCGTTGGAAACTCTGATTCACTCGCTCCTCGTAACTCACATAGAGCACCGGGCCGTACTTACAGAGCTCTTTTCCTAATTGCATCACAAACGAACTCTTGCCCTGTGCGCTGGCTCCGCTGATGAACCACGAAGCATTCTCGGCAGGCGAACCGAACGGACCGCTCCATCGATCGCCCCAGGGCAGCGTTACCCACTTCTTTGCTGCAATGTCCTTCGGACTGTATGCGCGCTTTGCCATAACTACTTTTTCAAAACCTCTATTAATCGGCAGCCACACGAGATAACCATGCCACACTTCTGAATACATCTCCAGCCGTATTATCACCTTCTAATTTAGCCTGTTGGCAGGTTTGGATATAAAGGTCTTTTGCAATTTCATACCTGCGTTGTTCCCAATTTATTTCATTTTGTACACGTTTCATTCCGTTTCCTTTCTTTTCTTTTTCGACTTTCGCCACTTACATTCATCACACTGGAAATGTCCAATGCCGTCACAATTACCAAGGCAACGGCCTTTCTTATAATCTCTGCAATCAACCATAATCTACACTGTTACATGCCGATCGCTGCCTTCTTTCAGCTTCTCTATCTCCGTATATACTCTTCTCAACCCACCTCCGCTTTTGCGCACAATCTGTCCGATGTCCATTCCCTCTTCGGCGTTCACCGTCGCCACAACGCGCGCCTGCTCCAACAGGAACGCCTTGCGGTCTTCCGCCTGGTCGGGCGTTACCTTGCTGTACTTACCGCCATACCTTGAGAATATCTCGGCATAGCCTACCTTCTGGCATTCTACCATGCGGTCTATCTTCGCACGCAGGCCGTCAGCTCCCATCATATACCAGCCGCAGCACATTTCCGTGGCGTTCCACAGTGCTTTCAGTTCAAGGAAAGCCTCGTACTGCAAGTCCCCAGCTTCGTCCAGCACTACCAACGGACGCTCCATCGAGCGTAGATAATACACGAGATCCTCATAGGTGTCCTGATACTTGCCGCTGATGCCGACACCAAACTCCTGTGCTATCTTCTTGACCAACGCACGCTTCGTCTTCACTTGTGAGCAATCGACGTACACAGCGTTACGGTGTTCGTGTACATACCAGCGTGCCGTATAGGTCTTGCCGATGTTGGGCAGGTCGCAGAGTATCACGCTCAGGCTGCGTTCCTGACACGCCTCCATCTGCAGGCTGATATACCTGAAGGTTTCCGTCTGTGCCCCTTTCCATTCTATCGTCTCTCGGAGGTTCACGTCCAGCCTCCGGGCAATGTTTACCCAGTTGGCATCACTCAGCGCTTTCTCCGTTTGGCCTTTTTTCAAGCCGTTATAGACACTTGGAGAGATACCCAGTACCGATGCGTGCTTCGCATCACTCGGATAGTTCTTGCGGTTGGCTGCTATCGCCTCCAGTATCCGCTGTTTTTGAGTCTCACTAATCATATTCTAATGGCATTTTAACGTTATTCTATATGTCTGCGACCGCTCTGTCCGATGCGCTTGGCAATGGCATTTTTGGCTCATATTTCAGAGGAGCGGGGGATTTCAGTTCCAGTACCTCCTGCTGTGCCTGTTGGCTCGGCTTCAGTATTCCCAGTCTGTCGATGGCGTTGTCCTCAACATATTTGTTGAACTTCGCTATCTTTTTCTGCTGTTCCACGAATGCAGCTTGGTCTTCTTCCGTCTGTTCGGCCATAACACGGCTGTAAGTATTCACTTTCTCCACGGTGTCGATGTATTTGCCTTTCTGATAGATAAACAC
>CAUSYJ010000220.1:0-3088 GCA_963535845.1 uncultured Alloprevotella sp. | reverse complement strand
GCAATACCGTTTACACTAACATAGTATCCAAATCCCTGCAAGGCTTGATCAATTTGTTGCGCTAATTCTCGTGTGGGAGCCATTATAAGACAGTTAATAGCTTCAGTGGGGTGGGGCTCTCTTCTCAAGAGTGTTAAAATAGGTAGCAAATAGGCGGCAGTCTTACCTGTACCTGTTTGTGCTATCCCAATGATATCTTTACCCTCCAAAATTGTTGGAATACAACGAGCTTGAACAGGAGTACATTTTTCAAACCTCATGTCGTAGAGGGCATCTAGCACGTCATCCGAGAGGGCTAGATCCTCAAAATATATGTCTTCACGTTCTTTCATATAGTCATAATTTATTGTGGAGTACGTTTGTATAGAACAAACGCTATGATGGCAAAAATAATATTGGGCATCCATACACTTAACATAGGCGACATATTCGCATTAATGGCAAAGGTTGCACTCACTGTTTGGAAAAGGATGTATCCAAAGCTAAGAGCTAGCCCTACACCGATACTTGTTCCCATACCATTCTTCCTCTTCTCTGTGGAAAGAGAGACTCCTATCAATGTAAGGATAAAAGCAGCAAAAGGCATGGCAAATCGTTTGTGATATTCTACCTCAAAGGTACTGATGCCAGCAGCACCGCGTAACTTTTGTTTGTCGATAAACTCGCTTAATTCAGGCAAGGTCATAGTTTCCTGCTGATTGCGGACGAAGAAAAAGTCGCGAGGCTCCATCATGATGATGCTATCTAATTTATCTCCTCGTTCCACTTTTTCGCGCATACCGCGTAGTGTGCGTTTTTCGTACATTCGTAGTGTCCAACTATACCGTTTATCTGCCAGCGTATCGTATTCAATGGTTTGTGCTGTGAGGCGAGATACGAGTTTTTTACCAGAAATTTTATCTAGTGAGAAGCCATAACCACTTTTTGTCTGATTATCGAAATGCGTAATATAGGCAAAAACTCCTGTATCTACTTGCATTTGAATGTTGTCGATACTTGTGACATCTTTCTTTTTGATGTAATGGTTCTCAAAGTTCACGCGCGCAATATTACCTCTGGGAATAATGTAGGCTCCCAAGACGAAAGTGGTAGCTGCAATGAGAGTTGCTGAAATCATATAGGGGCGCAGCAGGCGTTTGAAGCTCATACCCGTAGATTTCATAGCTATTATTTCAGAGTTGCCTGCTAGCTTTGTTGTGAAGAATATAACAGCAATAAAGACAAATAGTGGGCTGAAAAGATTGGAGAAGTAGGGGATGAAATTGGCATAATAGTCGAAGATTATTTTATTCCAACTTGCATGGCTTGAAGAAATCTTATCAATCTTTTCATTGTAGTCGAAGATAACTGCAATGGTAATAATGATGGCTATCAAGAAAATATAGGTGGAGAGAAATTGCCACATGATATATCTATCGATGCGTAGAAATCTCATCTTTATCAGCAAATTGCCAAATATCTCCTTGTGAGAAGAGGAGTTCCTTTTGGAGTTCTCTCCTTTGCTATGTCTTCCCCATTTGAAGTGTGGAAATGTTATCTTCTTCATCTTATATAAAATTATAAGCGACGGCTTACTTTCTCAACCATCATCTTTTTCCATGTTGAGAAGTCATTTGCAAGAATATGCTTGCGAGCTTCTCGCACAAGCCAGAGATAGAAGGCCAAATTGTGAATGCTACCAATCTGCATGGCAAGCAACTCTTTAGCTTTGTACAAATGATGGAGATATGCTTTAGTATAAGCTGAGTCGACAAAGCTTGTACCATTGGGATCAACAGGTGAGAAGTCTTTTGCCCATTTAGCATTGCGCATATTCATAATACCTTCTGAAGTGAAGAGCATCGCGTTGCGACCATTGCGGGTCGGCATGACGCAGTCGAACATATCTATACCGCGTTCGATACCTTCCAATATATTGACGGGAGTTCCAACACCCATCAAGTAGCGTGGTTTTGCTTGTGGTAAGATATCATTGACAACTTCAATCATTTCATACATCACATCCGTGGGTTCGCCCACGGCAAGTCCACCGATAGCATACCCCTCTGCATCTAAGTCTGTTACAAAACGCGCACTTTCTTGTCGCAGATCTTTATAAATACAACCCTGGACAATAGGGAAGAGTGCCTGATGATAACCGTACTTAGGGAGAGTACTATTAAATTGAGTAACACAACGTTCCAACCAATTATGCGTGAGCGTTAAGCTATTTTGTGCATAAGCATAGTCCGCTGTTCCTGGCGGGCATTCATCGAAGGCCATTATGATGTCTGCACCTATTGTTCGCTCTATATCCATAACTCGCTCAGGAGAGAAGAAATGTTTTGAACCGTCAATATGAGAGCGGAATTCGCAGCCATCCTCAGTGAGCTTTCGGATTCCTGTAAGTGAAAAGACTTGAAAGCCTCCGCTGTCTGTAAGTATGGGGCGGTCAAACCCATTAAACTTATGCAATCCTCCTGCTGCTTCTAAGACTTCGAGTCCTGGGCGCAAATAGAGATGATAAGTATTCCCTAAAATGATTTGTGCATTGATGTCATCCTTTATCTCCCGCAAGTGTACAGCTTTAACGCTACCTACCGTTCCGACAGGCATAAAAATCGGAGTTTCAATAGTTCCGTGGTCTGTTTCAATGCTTCCAGCTCTAGCTGCAGAGTTGGTATCGGTATGTTGGAGAGTAAAGAATCTTCCAGCTCGCTTATCAGTGATGATCATTATCTTCTTTTATATCAAGGTTGATAGCGTTGTCTACTTTTTCATGGAGGAGAGCAATGTCAAGTACTTCAAAGACGTTCTCAACAAAGTGGAATGTCAATCCATCAATATACTTCTGATTAATTTCCTCAATATCTTTTGTATTTTCCACGCTCATGATGATATCTTTAATACCAGCCCGCTTAGCAGCGAGAATCTTTTCTTTAATTCCACCAACAGGAAGAACACGGCCACGCAAAGTAATCTCACCCGTCATAGCCGTATTAGCGCGTACCTTTCGTTGGGTCAGAGCGGAAGCTAAAGACGTGGCGATTGTGATACCAGCAGAAGGACCATCCTTAGGTGTTGATCCTTCTGGTACGTGTCCGTGAAT
>CAUSYJ010000219.1:0-3089 GCA_963535845.1 uncultured Alloprevotella sp. | reverse complement strand
GTTCTAAACGGACAGCTTATTCCTGTTACGCAAGAAAATAAAATGTTGGTAGAAAAGTTTTTAGTTAAGAACTTCATGAAACATGTTCAGTTAGATCACTGGACAGTCAAGGCGGTTGCATCAGCTAAAATTGAGCTAAATTCACTATTAAAAGAATATGTAAAAGAGGTTCTTAGAAATAAAGCAGAACACACCACGATTGTTCCAACAAAACAGCCTGCGCAAACTACACTCAAAGTTCCACTAGGGCAGCAAGTGTACGAGCAAATTGACACACAGACAGAATTTGTCAGATACCGTTTTTATAATGGCTGGTTTAAGTCGTTGTTTGAAGCTGAGAACTTTGACTCCTACACGGGTGAGTACTTGCTCGCAAAATTACTAAATACTTCACCACACATCAAATGGTGGCACAGGCTTCATCTCCAAGATAGCGCTTCAATCGCATATACCACAGTTGACAGGTATTACCCGGACTTCGTAGCTTTAGATGACCAAGGTGTTTACTGGATTATCGAAGGTAAAGATACCCGCGGTCGCGAAAATGATACGGTTCAAGCTAAACGTAAGGCAGCAGAAAAGGTGGTACTACGATTATTAGCTGAAGAAAAATTTGTAGATACAAATTGGGGCTACCTCATTGCCTACGAGGACGATGTCAAAGCATCGGATAGCTGGGACGACCTAAAAACCCGAGCGCAACCTATTACTAATGAATAGGAGTTCTGATGTTGACCAATATTGAAAAAGGACAATTTCTAAAACTATTTAATCGCAACGGTTATGTTCTGGATTTTTCAACCGCTGACTTCGATGCATTTACGATGGCAAGCGTGGGGCGTGCTCTATGCAAGTATTACCTTGAATCCAAGGGAAAATCATTGAATGCTTTCATAAACGAGGCTTCAGATAAAGACTGCTGTAAACTGCTCAGTGATTTATTCGAGTACTATGAACTAAATTTTGAGAGGGAATATAAGCCTGATTCAATTGCCTCTTCACCACAATATTCATATGGGTTTAAAGAAGATTACGCTAAGCTCTACAGACAATGTAAGAATATTATAAATAGAGAGTCACATTATTCTTCTGCAGTAAGCGAAAGCACTGCGTACCTTAAAAATCGATTTTCTAGCTCCTATTTAAATGCGCAGATTGATTTGCTTTCAAAAATGAGAACCGAGAACCCAACTGAGGCAATTGGAAAATCTAAGGAGCTGATTGAGAGCTGCTGTAAAACGATTCTCGAAGAGCAGCATATTTCGGTCGATAAGTATTCAGATATTAATTCTTTGTTGAGAAGAACGCAAAAAGTGCTACATATCTCATCAGAGAATATTGAAGATAGTGTACCAGCTGGTGACATCGTTAAAAGGTTGTTCGGAAATTTACACGGAGTTGCTGTTGGTATTGCTAAACTAAGAAATGTTTACGGTAGTGGTCATGGTAAATCTGCAAGTTATAAAGGGCTAGAAATTAGACATGCAAAACTAGCTGTAGGCAGCAGCTTAACAATATGTGAGTATCTCTGGGAAACATACGAATGGAGAATTAGAGAAGGGCCACTAGTAAGACCCGCCAGTTAACACTCTACTCACACCTCATAGCACCTACCCACAAAACACCCCTGCAACTGTCCACAGAGGCCAAAAACAGCCTCCGCGGAGTCTAGTTTGAACTGCGCCCCAAAACTTGGACGAATTTAATAAAGAGCTAGGCTACCAAGGACTGATTCCGGAACTCCTCCGGGGTCAGTCCTTTTAGTTTAACTTGACGCCTTTGTGTATTCCAGTACATAACATATGCGTCCAAATCAGCTTTGAAAGAATCAAAGCTAGGCCACGTTCTTCCTCGGAAGAACTCGTCTTTCATATGGCCAAAGACTTGTTCGGTGGCACCGTTGTCTATGCAGTTACCCTTTCTGGACATGCTCTGGACAATCCCAGCGTCTTTCAGTCGTCTACACCATGCGCTTAGGTGGTATTGCCAACCCATATCGCTATGCAGAATCGGAGTTACGCTTTCAGGTATCTTCGCTAAAAGTTGATCGAGAAGAGCTTTTTGCTGAACCATGTTTGGACCCCTCGCTGTGCTCCATGCGACAATCTCTTTGCTTCCGAAGTCATAGACGGGAGCAAAGTACGCCTTGCCCCACGCCTGCTTGAACTCCGTGACGTCGGTGCCCATCTTCTTCCACGGTCCATCAGCAGAAAAGTCGCGTCCTATGACGTTTTCAAAGGTCTTACCGACAACGCCTTTATAGGAGTTATAGCGGTGATAGTCTGTCTCACGCCGTATCTTACAGTAAATACCCATCTCACGCATGATTTTAAGAACAGTCTTGTCGGCGATTCTTACACCCAACTCAGCGCGCAGACACATGGCTATCTGTCTGTGACCACAGCCGTTTGTAGTACGCGAGAAAATCTCTGCAACCGCGTGGTGTAGCTCTGGGCGTGTCGGCTTTACTGGATGAGCTCGTGCGTAGTAGTAGGTAGACCTTGCAAGTCCTGAGCACTCTAGTAGATGGTGTAAAGAGTATCCCTCAGCATGCAAAGCACTCACAGCTTCAACCTTTACCCCGGTCAGAGCTCGTCTTTCTCGACCAGGGCGCGCAATTTTTTTAAGTAGGCTACCTCGGTCTCGAGCCTGCGGCACCTCTCCTCAAGTTCCTGCTCGCGGGTGCGTTTCTGTGGCTTGGACTTAGAGCCTTTAGGTCTTCCTTTTGGCTTTGGCTTAAGAGCCTCTGCGCCACCTGTACGATAGAGCTTGCACCAGCTCTTAAGTGGTGCCAGCGACATAATCTTAAACTTGGCCATTGCCTCAGTCCTTGTCATGCCATCCTCAACGACAGCTCTTGCTGCAGCAACTTTTTGCTCGTAGGTATAGAGAGCTTGCTTGCCATCCATGGTTAGTAGCACCTCGCTTCCAAACGCGTGGTATATATAGTGCCATGTTTTTACAGCTGAGAGTGAAACAGAAAGAGTACTTGCAACCGTACAAGATCCCATACCGGAAGCAAAGAGCTCTGCTACCTTTCTCCTCACCTCTACATCGTACTTTACCCTACGATCCATACGCATAAAAAG
>CAUSYJ010000218.1:0-3092 GCA_963535845.1 uncultured Alloprevotella sp. | reverse complement strand
GTATTTTCAATTTCTCAAGGAGAAAATAAAATTTGTAGTATAGAAAATAAAATTTCTCCTTGAGAAATTTTAAATAGGCCTATTTTAATGATGCCTCAAAACTGCTTTATTTTCGTCCGCAGGCCTTTGCGCTCGATTTCAAGCGATTCCTGGGGGCGTAAAATACGAAAAATTTTGACAATTACAAAAGCCGTTAAGACACAGACTAAGAAGAAACACGAGCGAAGACAATAAAAGAGTTTTAGAACATCCTCCTACTCGCATTCTTCTCTGCGCTCTTCCGCCTCCAGAGCATTCGCTACAGCCGAGCGAAACGACCAAAGTTCGGAAAGAGGGAGTGCCGTGTCTAAGAAGTTCGGGAAAGCTTCCATCAAATCCGTCAAGCGATTGAGTCGGCGGAGCGCAGCAAGCAATATCTCATGGTGATCAAAAGCCAGCTTGGGCAGAGCGTCTATGGGAGTCCACTGAGCATCGGCGGCATCATCATCGGCCAGAACCTGCTCCATCGGAGCAAACGACATATAGGCCACCGTCACCACAGGACCGCGCGGATCTCTGTCGGGACGAGAGAAAACGCCTAGTTCCACCAATGTCCCCACCTGCAAGTGAGTTTCTTCCTCCAATTCTCTGCGAGCGCAAGTAGGCAGGTCCTCTTCACCTACGTTCAGAAAACCGCCCGGAAAAGCCCAATGAGACTTATAGGGATCTGCTGCCCGTTCAACGAGTAAGACATATAATTTCTTATCGTGAAAACTAAACACTACGTTATCGGCCGTCAAGGACGCACGAGGATACTTATAGGCATATTGAAACTCTTGTCCTTCGTGGACTTCACAATAAATATCTTTCATTCTTTCGTTTTTTTGCAAAGCAAAATTAACTCTTTCTAACTGAATAAAAGAAATATGTAGTTATCAAAACATTATCAGCTATTTTAGATTTTGAAGTTCCACCATTCAATACGCAGGAATCTGCTGATAAAACTTTAGGTTACAGTTGAATCTATAATTGAAAAGGCGTAATTTTGTAGCAATAAATTTTGGAACAAATATGATTAGTGCTAAAGACAAAGAGCAACTCGCTCAAAAAGGTATATCGGAAGAGAAACTTAACGAACAATTAAACTGTTTCAAAACTGGTTTTCCATATCTAAAACTTTACGCTGCAGCCAGCGTTGAGGAAGGTATTCTGAAACTCACGGAAGAAGAGCAACAAGCATTTGCAGAAGCGTGGGACGAAGCAGCCAAGTCGCTCCACATCGTGAAGTTTGTACCGGCCAGTGGAGCTGCTAGCCGAATGTTCAAAGACCTTTTTTCGTTCAGCGAAGCTAGCTATGATGTTCCAACGACCGACTTTGAAAAAACATTCTTCAACAATCTAGAGCATTACGCTTTCTTCTGTGCATTGGATGCGCAGTGTAAGACACTCCATAATAAAAACTGTGAAGAACTCCTGAAAGAAGGCGAATATAAAAAGATTGTCAATGCACTTCTCCAGAAAGAAGGCCTCAACTATGGTCAACTTCCAAAAGGACTGTTGCTTTTCCATCGGTATGAAGACAGTGTTCGAACTCCCGCCGAAGAACATTTGGTGGAAGGCGCACTCTATGCAAAAGAAGATGATGGCACTGTAAACGTACACTTCACCGTATCGCCAGAACATCGCTCTTTGTTCGAGACACACATCAAAGAAAACGTGCCTGCGCTGGAAGAGAAATTCGGCGTGAAATATAACATTAGTTTTTCGGAACAAAAGAGTTCTACGGACACCGTTGCTGCTACGCCAAACAACGAACCTTTCCGCCAAGACAATGGAAGCCTGCTTTTCCGCCCTGCGGGCCACGGCGCATTGATTGAAAATCTCAACGATATCACGGCAGATATTCTTTTCATCAAGAATATCGACAATGTAGTGCCCGATCGTCTCAAACCAGAAACGGTACACAATAAGAAAATGTTGGCGGGTGTTCTCGTTTCACTGCAAAAGAAAACGTTCAAATACTTGCAGCTGCTAGAAAGTGGGCAGTACAGTCCTATCGATTTGCAAGAGATAAAACTTTTCCTCGAAAAGGAACTCTGCTGCAAGACATTGCTCCCATTAGAAGGGAAAGCGTTGGCCGACTATCTCTACCAGAAACTGAACCGCCCAATGCGCATTTGTGGTATGGTGCCCAATGTGGGCGAGCCTGGAGGAGGCCCATTCCTCGTTTATAACCAAGACGGCAGTATCTCCCTGCAAATTTTGGAGAGTAGCCAAATCAATATGGATGATGAGAAAAGCAAAGCCATGTTTGTCAAAGGCACTCACTTCAACCCCGTAGACCTCGTTTGCGCTGTCAAGAACTACAAAGGCGAGAAGTTTAATCTACCCGATTTTGTAGATAAGAATACAGGCTTTATCTCCCTCAAAAGCAAGAATGGCCGTGAGCTTAAAGCCCTTGAACTTCCCGGACTTTGGAATGGTGCTATGAGCGATTGGAATACAGTGTTTGTGGAGGTTCCTCTTATCACTTTCAATCCCGTTAAGACTGTAAACGATTTAATCCGCGAGCAACATCAGTAATCCGCACAACAGAATGAACTCTTTTCTGAAACTTTTTGTCCTATTCCTACAAGAGGCTGGTTTTGCGCTAGGCAATGGCTATGCTGCCATCTCTCCCTTGCGCAAAAAACTAACAGCCTCGGACCTACTAACAGAAGAAGAATTTGATAACTCGCTAGCCATTGCGCAAGCTATGCCAGGCGTGTTCAGTATCAATCTTGCTGTTTATTTAGGACATAAAATATGCGGATGGAAAGGCAGTATAGCTGCAGCAGTAGGAACCCTCCTCCCAGCTTTTACTATTTTGCTCATTCTGCCCATTTTTTTCAATGGAGTTCAAGATAACAAGCACCTCTCTGCTTTTCTGAAAGGTGTACGCCCTGGAATCATAGCCTTCATTGTGCTGGCTGTTATCAGAATGCTAAAAACTTCAGGTATCGCACTGGCCAATGTTTGGCTACCCATTGGTACCATAGCTTCTATTGTATTCCTCGGTATTTCGCCTGCCTATATCATTATAGCTATCGTCTTTGTAGCAATCTTATATGCCG